>NZ_JBFTGZ010000010.1:0-160427 GCF_056393985.1 Arthrobacter sp. 10T425
TAGGCGGTGATAAACCCGATCAACCGTGGCTCGGTGACGGTGAGGTTGAAGGTCACGGCGGAAACCTTCGCCGGAATCCCGTGGGCCCCGCCGGCCTGGAAGGACACGCTCCCGTCCGGGCGCACTGCAGCAGAAGTCCGCGTGTCCAGTGCCCGGAAGGGCGTGACCGGGACCAAAGCACCCGGCACGGTCGGCTTCGCGTACGTCTCGGCCACCGCGACAGGGGACGTCAGCACGTCGTTTGCCTTCGCCGCTGGCGCGGCCACCGCTGATGCTGCAAGCAAGACACCCAACGCGGCAGCCAGACAGGCGGTCCGCCGCCGAAATTGCGCACTCAAAGTAGCCATGATTCCCCCAAAACATGGCCCCGGGACAGCAGACCGCGGATACTTCTCGCGAAGCTACCACATAAGCGCGCCCCGTCAAGGTCTACTCCCCGGCCCGGCCGCCGCCACTTCGGCGTCGACCGGTCCGCGGGACGATCAGCGCGCCGGCGACGTGCCTGGTGTCGTCGGCGGCATTCCTCCCGAGGCTGCTACCCGATCAGCGCGAGCACCGCGCCGACCGTGACAACCCCGCCCGCTTTGGTGCGGACGTCGGTGACGGTGCCGTCCCGGTGCGCGGAGACCTGGGTTTCCATCTTCATGGCCTCAAGGACCACCACCGGGTCCCCGGCCGATACTTCGGCTCCCGGCTCGACGAGCCATTTCACGACTGTCCCTGCCATGTCCGCACGCAGCTCCCCCGGGTCGCCAGCGGCGGCGGCACCGCCGTCGGACGCTACCGACACTCCGGCGGGCGCTGAGCTGCCCGAGCGGGCCCAGGCGTCGAGCAGATCGGCCGGAAGGCCGACGGCGAGGCGCCTGCCGTCCACGTCGACGGTGATGGTGCGGCGTTCGCCGTCGGGCGCGGTAGTGCTGTAGTCGGGATCGGCAGGGATGCTGTCCGCGAAGTCGGTTTCGATCCAGCGGGTGTGGATGCCGAGGCCGTCCTCGGAGGTGAAGTCCGGGGATTCCAGCACGGCCCGGTGGAACGGTAGCACGGTGGCGACGCCGGTGATCCGCATTTCGGCGAGGGCCCGGCGGGCACGGCGCAGGGCCTGCTGGCGGTCCGCGCCGGTGACGATCAGCTTCGCGAGCAGGGAATCGAACTGCGGCGCGACGAAGGACCCGGAGCGGACGCCGGTGTCGAGGCGGATGCCCGGGCCGGTGGGACCGGCGAATTCGCCGATGGTGCCGGGCGAGGGCAGGAAGCCGCGGCCCACGTCCTCGGCGTTAAGCCGGAATTCGAAGGCGTGTCCGTGCGGTGCCGGGTCTTCGGCCAGGCGCAGCGGCTCCCCCGCGGCGATCCGGAACTGTTCCTGGACGAGGTCGATCCCCGTGGTTTCCTCGGTGATCGGGTGCTCCACCTGGAGCCGGGTGTTGACCTCCAGGAAGGCCACGGTGCCGTCCGCCGCGACGAGGAATTCCACCGTGCCGGCGCCGGAGTAGCCCGCTTCCCGGCAGACGGCCTTGGCGGCGTCGTAGATCAGCGTGGTCTGCTCGTCGGTCAGGAACGGCGCGGGGGCCTCTTCGAGGAGCTTCTGGTGCCGGCGCTGCAGGGAGCAGTCACGGGTTCCGACGACCACGACGTTGCCGTGCGCGTCCGCCAGGACCTGCGCCTCGACGTGGCGCGGACGGTCCAGGTAGCGCTCCACGAAGCACTCGCCCCGGCCGAAGGCGGCAACGGCTTCGCGGACGGCGGAGTCGAAGGCTTCCTCGACCTCGTCGATGATCCGGACCACTTTCATGCCGCGGCCACCGCCGCCGAAGGCGGCCTTGATGGCGATCGGCAGGCCATGCTCTTCGGCGAAGGCGCGGGCCTCGGCCGCCGTGTCGACGGGACCGTCGCTGCCGGCCACCAGGGGTGCGCCGGCCCGGACGGCCGCGTCGCGGGCCGTGATCTTGTTCCCGAGCAGCCGGATCGCGTCCGGGGTCGGACCGATCCAGGTCAGCCCGGCGTCGAGGACGGCCTGGGCAAAGTCGGCGTTTTCGGAGAGGAAGCCGTAGCCGGGGTGGACGGCGTCCGCACCGGACTGGGCCGCCACGGCGAGGAGCTTGGGGATGTTCAGGTACGTGTCCGCGGGCGAGTTGCCGTCCAGGCTGAAGGCCTCATCCGCGGCCGAGACGTGCAGGGCGTCGGCGTCGATGTCGGCGTAGACAGCGACGGACGCCAGCTGCGCGTCGTCGCAGGCCCGGGCTATGCGGACCGCGATTTCTCCACGGTTGGCGATCAGGACCTTGCGCATCAGTTACTCGCTTCTTCTGTGGTGGTGGCGTGTTCAGTAGTGCCGTGTTCGGTGGTGTGTTCGGTGGTGGCGGATTCGGCCCAGCGGAAGCGGATCCTGCCGCCGATCGGGACCTGGGCGGCGAGGTCCAGCTGGGAGTCGACCACCACGGCGATCACCGGGTAGCCGCCGGTGATCGGATGGTCGGCCAGGAAGAGCACGGGCAGGCCCTCCGGCGGGACCTGCAGGGCTCCGGCGACGGTGCCTTCGCTGGGCAGTTCGCCCTGGCGGCTGCGCTGCAGCGGCGTACCGTCCAGCCGCATGCCGACGCGGTTGGACTGTGGCAGCACGGCCCAGTCCTGGGCGGTGAAGGAATCCAGTGCCGCCTGATCGAACCAGTCGGCGCGGGGGCCGGGGACGACGTCGAGGACGGTCACCCCGGTGCCCGGGTAGTCCGGCTGCAGTTCGGGATTTCCGACGACGCCGGTCTCGGCTTCTCCGCCGGCGCCCAGTTGCTGCCCGGCGGCCAGGGGCGCAGGACCGATCCCGGACATGGTGTCCGTGGAGCGGCTGCCCAGTACCGGGGCGGCATCCAGCCCGCCGCGGACCGCGAGGTAGCTGCGGAAGCCGCTGTGCGGCGCACCGATGCTGAGCGTTTCGCCGTCGAGCAGCGCGAAGGGAGTGGCCACCGGCACGGTGCGCTGCCACGTATCGCCGGCGTCGTCCGGTGCGGACGCGATGCTCAGTTCCGACGGCGCCCCGGCGACGGCGAGGACCTGGTCCCCCACGGCCTGGACCTTGAGTCCGCCCGCGACGGTCTCGATGCCGGCTGCGCCGGTGGCGTTGCCGACGAGGCGGTTGGCCCGGCGCAACGAGGCCCGGTCCAGCGCGCCGGCGGCGGAGACGCCCAGGCCGGAGTGGCCGTCCCGGCCGAGGTCCTGGATCAGGCTCTGAAGGCCCGGTGAAACGATCCGGATCCCGGCCATGACGTCCTGCCCGGCAACCGGTTCCGGCGCGGTGCCCTCGGCCGCAGGCACCGCGGCCGGCTCGACAGCTGGCTCGGTGGCTGGCTCGGGGGCCGGCTCGGCCGCTAGGGCGAGTGCATCCCGGACCGGACGGAACTGCACCCGGTGGCCGGGGGCGGCCAGGGCGGGCGGCTCCCGGTCCAAGTCCCACATCTTGGCGTTGGTGCGCCCGATCAGCTGCCAGCCGCCCGGGGAACGGCGCGGGTACACGGCCGAGTAGTTGCCGGCCAGCGCCACGGAGCCCGCGGGAACTGCGGTGCGGGGCGAGCTGCGGCGCGGCACTTCCAGCTGCTGGTTCTCCCCGATCATGTATCCGAATCCGGGGGCGAAGCCGGCGAAGGCCACGGTCCAGACCTGCCCGGAGTGGGCGGCGATCACGCCGTCCGTTCCCAGGCCGGTGAGCCGTCCGACTTCGGCGAGGTCCTCGCCGTCGTACACGGTGTCAATGACCACCAGCTCGCCGTCGCGTTGCACGGGTGCGGTGAGGTCGAGCTGCATCAGGCGGGTGGCGATGCGCCGGGCCGAGGCCGGGGATTCGGCCTTGACCAGGACGGTCTCGGCCGCGGCCAGGATGTCCTGCTGGCCCGGCAGCGGTTTCTCGAGGAGCAGCGCCTGGAGGGCGAGCACGTCCTGGGTGCCGGAGAGCTCTGCGAGGACCGCGCGCGTCCCCACGGCCCGCACGGAGCGGACCTTGTGAACTGCGGTTTCGCCTGCTGCGGCGGCTTGTACCTTCAGGGGTTCCCCTGCTGTCTCAATCACGAGTTGCCTCAATCATTGTGCCGGTGAAATCATGCCGGCGGAC
Organism: Arthrobacter sp. 10T425; assembly: GCF_056393985.1. Classification (NCBI taxonomy): domain Bacteria; kingdom Bacillati; phylum Actinomycetota; class Actinomycetes; order Micrococcales; family Micrococcaceae; genus Arthrobacter; species Arthrobacter sp. 10T425. Next base: position 4,094 of record NZ_JBFTGZ010000010.1, read on the forward strand.
AGGATCCGCCGAAGAAGATCCGCGCCGCTCAGGCGCGGGCTTCCTGCAGGAGCCGCTCCTCCTCGTCGGTATGCGGGTTGCGCCCGATGGCCAGCCCGATCACGGTCACGATGGAGGCGACCGCGAGGTAGCCGGCGATCAGGAACCAGTTGCCGCTGACAGCGAAGAGGGCAGTGAAGACCAGCGGTGCGATAGCGCCGCCGACCACGCCGGCCAGGGTGTAAGCCAGCGAACTGCCGGCGTAGCGCAGCCGCGCCGGGAACTGTTCGGTGATGTAAGCCGCCTGCGGGCCATACATGAAGGCGTGGAAGGCCAGCCCGATCACGATTCCGATGGTCAGCGTGAGGACCGACTTGTCCTGAATCATGAGGAAGAACAGCGGAATGTAGACGGCGGTTCCGACGGCGGCGATGCCGTATACGAGTCGGCGGTTGACGCGGTCCGTGAGGGCGCCCGCCGCCGGGATCAGGAACAGTTGGAAGGCTGAGCCGATCAGGATGGCGGTCAGTACGTTGCTGGTGCTCATGCCCAGTTCCTTGGTGGCGTACACGGCCATAAAGACGGTGAGCAGGGAGTACAGCACGTCCGGGCTGATGCGGGACAGGGCGGCCGAGACGAGGGCGCGCGGCTCCTTGGTGAAGACCTCCTTGATGGGGGCCTTGGGCTGTTCGCCGTGGGCCTGGATGGCCTTGAAGACGGGAGTTTCCTCGAGCTTCAGCCGGATCAGCAGGCCGAAGCCCACCAACACCGCCGAGGCGAGGAAGGCCACGCGCCAGCCCCAGGAGAGGAACTCTTCGTTGCTGAGCGTCGCGGCGAGCACGGCCAGAACGCCGTTGGCCATCAGGTTGCCGGCGGGCGGGCCAATCTGCGCGGCGGAAGACCAGAAGCCGCGCCGCTTCGCGTCGCCGAATTCGCTCGAGAGCAGCACGGCCCCGCCCCACTCGCCGCCGACGCCGATGCCCTGCGCCAGGCGCAGCAACACGAGGATGATGGGTGCGGCTATACCGATGGTGGCGTAGCCCGGGAGCGCGCCGATCACCACCGTAGCGATGCCGATCAGCAGCAGGGTGGTCACGAGGACCTGCTTGCGGCCGATCTTGTCACCGAGCCGGCCGAAGATCACGCCGCCGATGGGACGGGCGAGGTAGCCAACCGCAAAGGTCGAGAAGGACAGCAGCAGCCCGACGTATTCGTCGTTACCCGGGAAGAAGACCTTGGGGAACACGAGGGCCGAGGCCACGGAGTAGATCGCGAAGTCGTAGTACTCCAGCGAAGTGCCGGTGAGGCTCGCGACATAGGCCTTGAGGGCACCAGGCGGGATCCTCCTCTTGCCGGCGGCCGGGGTGGCCTGATGCGGTGCTGCAGTCATGGTTTTCCTCCAGGTGTGCGGGGTGCTGCCTGTTGCTTGGGTTTAGGTGCGGGTGGTCCCGGCAGAACCGGGGTGTGAAGCGTGAAGCTGCGGCCTAGACGAAGGCGGCGGTGGTGATGTCTGCGGCGTTGAGCGCTTCGCGGACGGCAGCGGCCATGGCGACGGCCCCCGGGGAGTCACCGTGCACGCAGATGCTTTCGGCGCGGATTTTCAGGATGGAGCCGTCGATGGTGCGGATGGCGGAATCGGTGGCCATCCGGAGGACATGCTCAGTGACGAGAGCGGGGTCCTCCAGCACGGCTCCGGGAAGCGTACGGGACACGAGGGTGCCGTCCGGGTTGTAGGCCCGGTCCGCGAAGGCTTCGGTCACCGCGCGGAGGCCGGCGGCCTCGGCCAGGCGCAGCACTTCCGAGCCCGGCAGGCCCAGGATGGGCAGGTTCGGGTCAACGGATTTCACGGCGTCGACGACGGCCTTCGCCTGGCCGGTGTGCGAGACGATCGCGTTGTAGAGGCCGCCGTGCGGCTTGACGTACTTGACCGTGCCGCCCTCGACGGCAGCCAGCGCCTGCAGCGCACCGATCTGGTAGACGACGTCGTCGGCCAGTTCGATCGGGTCGATGTCCAGGAAGCGGCGGCCGAAGCCGGCGAGATCGCGGTAGCCGACGTGGGCGCCGATCACGACGCCGGCGGCAACCGCCTCGCGGCAGGTCCGGCGGATGACGCTGGGGTCGCCCGCATGGAATCCGCACGCCACGTTGGCGCTGGAGACCGAGCGGAACATCGCCGAGTCGTCGCCCAGGGTCCAGCGGCCGAAGGACTCGCCAACGTCGCTGTTCAGGTCAATGGTTGCCATTTGTGATCCTCGTCTCATGATAGCCCCCTACTAGGATGCATCAATTTCTCGGATTGTTCAACAATCCGACGATTCAACATTGGGACAATCGTGTAGATTCGGCACTATGACCACTCCCGATGCAGCTGCCGGCTCCGCCCTAGGCGCAGCTGCGGCGCGGCTGCGCGTGGCCGTCCCCTCCGTGGCGGACCGGGTGGCGGCCGAGCTGCGCCTGCAACTGGCGGAGGGCCTGCTCCTGCCGGGAGCCCGGCTCACGGAGTCGACCATCGCCGAAGACCTGGGCGTCTCCCGCAACACGGTCCGCGAGGCCTTCGCCGAACTGGCGGCCGAGCGCCTGGTGGTCCGGCACCCCAACCGCGGCGTCTTCGTGGCCAGACTCGAGGCCGGCGACATCCACGACGTCTACACCGTGCGCCGCGCCATTGAAGTCAGTGCGATCCGCGGCGGCGGCAGCCCGGAGCGCGTGGCCGTGGTCCGCGCTGCCGTTGAAGAGGGCAAAGCCGCCGCCGCCGCCAATGACGAGGAGGGCCTGGGCAGCGCCAACCAGCATTTCCATGGCGCGATCGTGGCCCTGGCGGGCAGCCGGCGGCTGGACACGATCATGTCCCAGGTACTGGCTGAGATGCGGCTGTTCTTCCACAAGGCCACCGTGGACGCGCACTTCTACCGGGGCTACCTGCCGGACAACGAGGAAATCTGCACCGCCCTGGAAGCCGGAGACCTGGACCGCGCCGGCGCGCTGCTGCTGGCCTATTTGAACCGGTCCGAGGAGCGCCAGGCCGCCGTCCACGGCGAGTGAACGATTCCATGGAATCGATTCCATGATTCGTTTTGAGCGCCGTCCAGGGTGCTCTCCGGAAACCCGGCGACCTCCGCCGAGTCCCGCCAGAGGGTGGCCGCCGCCGTCACCCAGCTGGACTTCCACCCCAACGCCCAGGCGCGCGCGCTCCGTTCCACCGGGACCAACGTCATCGTGACGGCAGCGCCCCTCAATTCCGCCCCTATGTACTGCGGCTTCGGGCACCGTCCCGCACCACCGAAGGAGCAGGTCCAATGAGCACGGTTTTTGTGGTCGGAAGCCTCAATATCGACCAGAACGTCCGTGTCAGCGCCCTGCCCCGGGCGGGCGAAACCGTCCGGGGCTCGGACGCAACGTACAGCCCCGGGGGCAAGGGCGGCAACCAGGCCGTCGCGGCCGCCCGGGCCGGCGCCGCAGTGAAGTTCACCGGCGCCGTCGGCGACGACGCCCATGGCCGGCGAATTCTTGAGGTCCTCGCCGAGGCCGGCATCGATGCCGGCCACGTTCGGGTCAGCGGCACCGCCGCCACCGGAACGGCGGTCATCGCGGTCGATGACCAGGGCGAAAACCAGATCATCGTGAGTCCGGGCGCGAACGCCGGGCTTACCGCCGCCGACGTCGAAGCGGGACTCGCCGCCGTCCAGCCCGGCGACGTCCTGGTCCTGCAGCTGGAAATCCCGACGGCGCTGGTCCGGCAGGCCGCGCGGACCGCGAAGAATCGCGGGGCATTCGTCATCCTCAACGCCGCGCCGGCCCCCCGGCAGATCGAGGCGCTGCTCGACGACGTCCACCTCCTGGTGGTGAACGAACAGGAAATCCAGGTTCTCGCGGCCCTCACCGGCCTGGCCGGAATCCAAGGAAACCACCGGGACCTGGTCGTGTCGCTCCCGCCCGTCCTGGGGCCCGCCATCGTGTGCACCGCAGGCGCGGAAGGATCCTTCACCGTCGTCGACGGCAGTCCCGTGCACGTGCCGGCAACGAAAGTGGACGCCAGGGACACCACCGGAGCCGGCGACACGTTCGTGGGCTACCTCGCCGCATCCCTCGCCGGCAGCGACCGCGAGATGCCTGCGGCAATGCTCCACGCCACCCATGCCTCCGCTGTCGCCGTGACGCGCCCCGGCGCTATGGAATCGATTCCATGGCGCGATGAAGTACCGGCGTAGCCGCCAAACCCCGCAGCACCCCGCCTGAACGTCCCGCACTAAGTCCCACACGAAGGAGACCCATGAAAATCGCACTCGGCAACGACCACGCCGGCTGAACACCCGCGAAACCTGGGGCGCCAAGGAAAAGGCTGAAGTGGACGCCATCATCGCCGGCGAGCCGGCCGCCGCCGGGGACCAGACGGCGCCATCGGCTGCCCGGTAGCCGCACAGCAAAGACCCGCAATAAACGTCCGACCGGGGCCGGCCTCTTGGAGGCCGGCCCCGGTCGCAGCAGTCTGAAGTATCCCGTGCTACTTTCCGGCCGCTACCGGGACCGGATGCTCTGCCGCCGGCTTCCCGGCGTCGACATCAGCCGCGGGCGGGGTTTTCAGTTTGAGACGCTCGATGATCGAGATCCCACCGCCCTTGCCGCTGCGGTTCTTGTTGAAGATGTCGAAGCCGACGGCGAGGAGCAGTACCAGGCCCTTGATGAGCTGCTGGTAGTCGGTGCCGAGGCCCAGGATCGACATGCCGTTGTTGAGGACACCCATGATGAGACCGCCGATCATGGCCCCTGCGACGGTTCCGATGCCGCCTGTGACTGCGGCGCCGCCGATGAACGCCGCTGCGATGGCGTCCAGTTCGAAGCCCGTGCCGCCGGCCGGCTGGGCGGAGTTGAGCCGGGCCGTGAACACGAGGCCGGCCAGTGCGGCAAGGACGCCCATGTTCACGAACAGCCGGAAGGTGACGACCTTGGTTTTGATGCCGGACAGCTCAGCCGCGTGCAGGTTGCCGCCGAGTGCGTAGGTGTGCCGGCCGAAGACGCTGTTGTTCATCAGGGCCGTGTAGACGATCACCAGGACCGCCAGCACGATCAGGACGATTGGGGTGCCCCGGTAGCTGGCGAGCAGGAAGGTGATGGTCAGCATGAGCAGGGCAATGAACGCGGTCTTGGTGGCGAACCAGGCCATCGGCTCGTTCTCGAGTTCGAACTTCTTGCGGATCCGGCGTTCCTTGACCGCCTGGATCACCAGCGCCAGGGTGGCGCCGACGCCAAGGATGACCGTCAGCCACTCCAGCACCGACGTGCCGCCGGAAATGTCCGGCAGGAAGCCGCCGCCCAGCGCCCGCAGTTCGCCGGGGAACGGCGTGATCTGCTGGTTTTTGAGAACGATCAGTGTCAGGCCGCGGAAAATCAGCATCCCGGCGAGGGTGACGATGAAGGCGGGAATGCCGACGTACGCGATCCAGTAGCCCTGCCAGGCACCCACCAGCGCGCCGATCAGCAGGCAGGCCGGAATTGCAAGCCACCACTCCCAGCCCCAGTGCACGATCATGACACCGGCACAGGCGCCGATGAAGCCGGCGACCGAACCGACGGACAGGTCGATGTGGCCGGCGATGATCACCATCACCATCCCGATGGCCAGGATCAGGATATAGCTGTTCTGGACCACCAGGTTGGTGACGTTCTGCGGCTCCAGCAGGATCCCGTCCGTCAGGATCTGGAACAGCAGGACGATCAGGATCAGGGCGACAAAGATGCCAACCTGGCGGAGGCGGCTTGTCAGGAAGCCCAGGGATTCTCGGAGGGCGGACATGTTCGCTATTCCTTCTCTTTGGTCATGTAGTGCATGAGGGTTTCCTGTGATGCTTCGGCGATCGGGACCTCGCCGGTGATGTGCCCGGCAGACAGGGTGTAAATCCTGTCGCAGATGCCCAGCAGTTCGGGAAGTTCGGAGGAGATCACAATGACCGCCTTTCCTTCCGCGGCCAGCTTCGCGATGATCGTGTAGATCTCAAACTTCGCTCCGACGTCGATGCCGCGGGTGGGTTCATCGAGGATCAGCACGTCCGGATCGGAGTACATCCACTTGCTCAGCACCACTTTCTGCTGGTTGCCGCCGGACAACTTGCCCGTGACGGCGGCAACCGAGGGGGCCTTGATATTCATGCTCTTCCGGTAGTCGTTGGCCACCACGGTTTCCTGGTTCTTGTCCACCCAGCCGCCCTTGACCAGCTTGCGCAGCGCCGCCATGGATACGTTCCGCTTGATGTCCTCGATGAGGTTCAAACCGTAGAGCTTGCGGTCCTCAGTGGCGTAGGCGATGCCGTGCTTGATGGCGTCGGAGACGGTGGAAGTGTTGATTTCCGTGCCGTGTTTGAACACCTTCCCCGAGGTGGCGGTGCCGTAGCTCCGTCCAAAGACGCTCATGGCCAGCTCCGTCCTGCCGGCACCCATCAGTCCGGCCAGCCCCACCACTTCCCCCTTGCGGACGTTGAGGCTGGCGTTGTTGACCACCACCCGGCTGTAGTCCTGCGGGTGCCTGACGGACCAGTCCTCGATCCGCAGGACTTCCTCGCCAATCCGTGGTTCCCGGTCCGGATACAGGCTTTCCAGGTCCCGGCCCACCATTCCGCGGATAATGCGTTCCTGGGTGATCTCGCCGTCGCCCAGGCGGAGGGTCTCGATGGTCTTGCCGTCGCGAATGATGGTGACGGCATCCGCAACCTTGCGGATTTCGTTGAGCTTGTGGCTGATGATGATGCTGGTGACACCCTGGCCCTTGAGGTGCAGGATCAAGTCCAGCAGGTGGCTCGAGTCCTCGTCGTTGAGGGCCGCCGTCGGTTCATCGAGGATAAGGAGCTTGACCTCCTTCGAGAGTGCCTTGGCGATTTCCACGAGCTGCTGCTTGCCCACGCTGATGTGCTGGACGGGGGTGACCGGGTTTTCGCTCAGGCCCACCCGGGCCAGGAGTTTCGCGGCCTCCAGGTTGGTCTTGCGCCAGTTCACCCAGCCGCGGTTGGCCTGTTCATTGCCGAGGTAGATGTTCTCGGCGATGGACAGGTAAGGGCTCAGTGCCAGCTCCTGGTGGATGATCACGATTCCGCGCTTCTCGCTGTCGCTGATGCTGGAGAAGTTGCAGGGTTCGTTTTCGAAGAGGATGTCGCCGTCGAAGGAGCTGTGCGGGTAGACGCCGGACAGGACCTTCATCAGGGTGGATTTCCCTGCGCCGTTTTCACCGCAGATGGCGTGGACTTCGCCGCGGTTCACCTGCAGGGTGACGTCCTGGAGGGCCTTCACGCCCGGGAAGGTCTTGGTGATTCCTCGCATTTGAAGAATGGGTGTGTTCATCGCCAATTCTCACTGACTGGTAGTACCTGAGACGTCCTGCGGCTGCAGGGGTCTACGGGAAAGGGTGGCGGCCCGGACTCGACGGCGGCCCGCCACCCTTCGACGTGGCTACTTGACGTCGGCCGCGGTGTAGTAACCGGAGTCGATGAGTTCCTTCTTGTAGTTCTCGTTCGTGATGATGACGGACTTGAGCAGGTACGCAGGGACGACCTTGACCTTGTTGTTGTAGGTCTTGGTGTCGTTGACCTCGGGTTCCTGACCCTTCAGGAGGCCGTCGACCATCTTCACAGCCTGGGCTCCCAGCTGGCGGGTGTCCTTGAAGATCGTGGAGTACTGTTCGCCGGCGGTGATGGACTTCACCGAACCCTTTTCGGCGTCCTGGCCGGTGACGATCGGCAGGCTTCCCTTGGCGTAGCCGCCGGTGCTCGTCAGGGCCGAGATGATGCCGATGGAGAGGCCGTCATACGGGGAGAGGACGCCATTGAGCTTGGTGCCGGAACTGTAGGCGGCCGTGAGGATGTCCTCCATGCGCTTCTGGGCCACGGGGGCCTGCCAGCGCAGGATGGCAGCCTGCTCAAACTTGGTCTGGCCGCTGGGCACCTTCAGGGTTCCGGCGTCCAGGTACGGCTTGAGGGTGTCCATGGCGCCGGTCCAGAAGAAGTTGGCGTTGTTGTCATCCGGGCTGCCGGCGAAGAGCTCCACATTGAACGGGCCCTTGCCTTCGACCTTTTTGCCGCTGGCGTCAACAAGGCCCAGGCCGGTCAGCAACGAAGTGGCCTGCTGGACGCCCACCGTGTAGTTGTCGAAGGTGGTGTAGAAGTCGACGTTCGGCGTGCCGTTGATGAGCCGGTCGTACGCGATGACCTTGACGTTCTGCTCCTTCGCCTTGGCGAGGACATCGGTCAGCGTGGTGCCGTCGATGGCTGCGACGATGAGGGCTTTGGCACCCTTGGTGAGCATGTTCTCGATCTGGGACACCTGGGTGGGGATGTCATCATTGGCGTACTGCAGGTCGGCTTTGTAGCCGAGCTTCGTCAGGGATTCCGAGACGTTCTTGCCGTCGGCGATCCACCGCTCCGAGGTCTGCGTCGGCATCGAGATCCCGACGAGGGAACCGGCGGCGTCGGCGCTGGCGGCCGGGGCGGCCGTGCCGGGCCGGCTGCCGCAGCCTGTGGCCCCTACGGTCACAGCGAGGACAACCGCGACGGCGCCCAGGAGTTTCCTGATCTTCACAATTTTCTCCTTCCGCGGACCCATAGTCCGCGAAGTTGCTCCTGATCGCAGTCCTGCACGTCATCGTGCCCCTGCGGGGCGGTAACAGCGGGAGGATTGCGGAGGTCTGAATGGAACGGGGATTCAGCCGTCAAGGGATCTGCGGCTGATTGTTATCGCTAACAATATGGTCAAAGATAGCTTCTTGAAACATGTGAGTCAACGCACATTCGGCGCCAGTCTCCTTCTTACCGCCGCCGGACCCTCATGCGGCGAAGGTGCGCCAGGCCGCGCGGTGCGAGTCTCCGGGTTCGAGCCGCACGAGGTCCGTGCCGGTGTTGAAGGCATCCGGCGGGCACGTCATGGGTTCCACGGCGAGTCCGAGCCGGCCGGGCAGCGGCGGTTCCGCATCCCCGGTGTAGAGCTGCAGCCAGGCGCAGCTGCGGTCCCAGGCCATGCCGACGCCGGTCCCGCCCGGGTCCCGGACCACGACGTGTGCCTGTCCGTCGCCGTCGAACACCATGTCGGTGAAGGCATGGTCGATCTTGGTGGAACCGATGACGCGGGCCGCGCGGAAGTCATATCCGTGTCCTTCAACGGACCGGGTGGCGACCGGCAGCAGCCGGTCCGGCGTGACCTCAAGGAACGTCCGCGCCGGCACCTCCAGGCTCCATTGGTCCAGCGGCGCCGGCCCGGCCAGCAGGTACGGGTGGGGACAGACCCCGTAGGGCGCGGACCGCTGCCCCACATTGGCTGCTGTGACGGCAGTGTGCAGGCCCCCGCTGGCCAGCCGGTAGCTGGCGGTGATCGACAACGCGAAGGGGTAGCCCGGCGTCGGTTCGATGGCGCAGGAGAGTTCCACGGCGGAATCCGTCCGGGACTCCAGCCTCCACTCCAGCTCCGGGGTGAAGCCGTGCAGGGCGCATTGCCGGTCGGGTTCGTTGACCGGGAGCTCGTAGTCCGCACCGCCAAAGGTGTACGTCCCGTCGGGAATCCGGTTCGGCCAGGGTGCCACGATGACGCCGCGGAAGTCCGGGTTGGGCCCGCCGGCCGGGAACGGGACGATCAGGTCCCGCCCGCGGAACTGCAGCGTCCGCACCGCGGCACCGCGGGCGGCGACGACGGCGGTGTACTCCCCGTGCCGGAGCCCGTATTCGTCCCCGGTCACAGACCGCCGGCCAGCTTGTAGTAGGCGGCGTTCCAGGCGAGTTCCTTCTTGAAGCCCCTGATGGTGGTGCCGTCGTCAATGGTCAACAGCTCGGTTTGGGCGATCTCGGCGAAGTCCTCGAAGACGTCCATGCCGACGGCGGTGGAAAGCACAGTGTGGTGGGCGGCTCCGGCGGTCAGCCAGGCAGCAGCGGAGGTGGCGAAGTCCGGCTTGGGCGACCAGAGGGCACGGGCCACCGGCAGGTTGGGCAGCGGCTGCTCAAGGTCCACGACGTCGACGGCGTTGGCCACGAGGCGGAAGCGGTCGCGCATGTCGGACAGCGCCACCACGACGCCGGGGCCGGCATCGGTGTCGAAGACCAGGCGGACGGGGTCTTCCTTGCCGCCGATGCCCAGCGGGTGGATTTCCACGCGCGGCTTAGCGGCAGTCAGGGACGGGCAGACCTCCAGCATGTGCGCGCCCAGGATTTTCTCCTGGCCCGGGACGAGGTGGTAGGTGTAGTCCTCCATGAGCGAGGCGCCGCCGGGGAGCCCGGCGCCCATGACTTTGGCTGCCCGGACCAGGATGGCAGTCTTCCAGTCGCCCTCGGCGCCGAAGCCGTAACCGTCGGCCATGAGGCGCTGGACGGCCATGCCCGGCAGCTGGCGCAGTGCGCCGAGGTCTTCGAAGGACGTGGTGAAGGCGGCCGAGCCGTTGGCCTCCAGGAAGCTGCGGAGCCCCAGCTCGATCCGGGCGCTGTAGCGCAGCGACTCGTGGCGCGGGCCGCCGGCGCGGAGCTCGGGGGCCACCTCGTAGAGCTGCTCGTATTCGGCGACGAGGGAGTCGACGTCGGACTCTGCCGCGCCGTGCACGGCGTCGGCGAGTTCATTGACGGACCAAGTGTTGACCGAGACGCCGAAGCGCAACTCGGCCTCGGTCTTGTCCCCTTCGGTGACGGCGACATTGCGCATGTTGTCGCCGAAACGGGTCAGCTTGAGGGTCCGGACGGCCGCCCAACCCGCCGAGGCGCGCTGCCAGGATCCGACCTGGCGGGACACCTCGGGGTTGGACACGTGGCCGACGACGGTTTTGCGCGGGATGCCGAGACGGGACTGGATGTAGCCGAACTCGCGGTCGCCGTGCGCGGCCTGGTTCAGGTTCATGAAGTCGAAGTCGATGTCCGCCCACGGCAGTTCGACGTTGGCCTGGGTGTGCAAGTGCAGGAGCGGCTTCCGGAGCAGGTCCAGGCCCTGGATCCACATCTTGGCCGGGGAGAAGGTGTGCATCCACGCGGTCACGCCGATCACGGCGTCGTCCGAGTTGGCATCCAGGGCGGTGCGGCGGATGGCGTCCGAGTCCGTGAGCACGGGCTTCCAGACGATTTTCACCGGGACGTCGGCGGAGGCGTTCAGCGCGTCAGCGATGTCTTGGGACTGGGCGGCGACCTGCTTGAGGACGTCCTCGCCGTAGAGGTGCTGGCTGCCGGTGAGGAACCAGACCTCGAACTGCTCAAGGGACGTGTTGTTGGCGTTGGACATGTTTTCTCCTGCGGATGGTGGGGGGCGACGACGGCTTCGCGGCCTGGCGGCCCGGTTTTGGGCCTGGCGGCCTGGTTTTGGGCCTGGTGGCCCGGTTTTGGGCCTGGCGGCCCGGTTTTGGGCCTAGCGGCCGTAGACGTTCTGGTAGCGGGCGTAAAGCGAGTCGATCTGGGCCGGGTCGATCGGCAGGGGTTCGCCGAGTTGCCGGGAAATATGGACGGTCCGTGCCACTTCCTCGCACATGACGGCGGCTTTGACCGCCGAGCGGGCATCCTTGCCCACGGTGAAGGGCCCGTGGTTCTGCATCAGCACGGCCGGCGAGCTGGATTGGGCCAGGGTGTCCACGATGCCGCGGCCGATCGAGTCGTCCCCGATCAGCGCGAACGGGCCCACCGGGATCGTCCCGCCAAACTCGTCACCCATCATGGTCAGCACGCAGGGGATCTCCTCTCCCCGCGCAGCCCAGGCCGTGGCGTAGGTCGAATGCGTGTGCACCACTCCCCCGACCTCCGGCATGTGCCGGTAAACGTAGGCGTGCGCCGCTGTGTCCGAGGACGGTGACAGCGCGGGGTTGCTCCAGTCGCCCTCCGCGGGCGTGCCGTAGAGGTCCGTGACAACCATGCTCTCGGGCGTGAGGTCCGCGTAGGAGACTCCGGACGGCTTGATGACCATCAGGTCATGGCCGGGGACGCGGGCGGAGACGTTGCCGGCCGTCCACACCACCAGTTCGTAGCGCGTGAGTTCGGCGTGCAGTTCGCAGACCTCGCGACGGACCTCCGCGATGCTTTCCAGCAGGTTGCTCATGCGGACACTTCCTCTGCGACCGAGCCGGCGGGGACGGCGTTCTGCTGCGGAGCGCCCGCAGCGGCGGCAAACGAGGGCCTGGCCGCACGCTGGATCGCCTTGAGGCGGTGCATCACGCTGTTGCTGCCGCGGCCGAAGTAGTCGTGCAGCGTGCGGTACTCCTGGAAGAGCTTTTCGTAGGCGGCAACATTTTCCGGAATGGGAATATAGATGCTGCCGGGCTCCGATCCCATGGCAGCCGCAGCGGCACGGATATCCGCGTATTCACCTGCGGCCACGGCGGCGTGGATGGCCGACCCCAGGGCGGGCCCCTGGGTTGAGCCGATGGTGGAGAGCGGCAAGCCGGTGATATCCGCGTAGATCTGCATGAGCAGCTTGTTCTTCAGCAGGCCGCCGGCCACGATGAATTCCCTGACCGGCACTCCGGAGTCGCGGAAGGCGTCCACGATGGTGCGCGTGCCGAAGGCCGTGGCTTCCAGCAAGGCCCGGTAGGTGTCTTCGGGCCTGGTGGCGAGGGTCTGGCCCACCACGACGCCGGAGAGTTCGTGGTCCACCAGCACGGAACGGTTGCCGGAGTGCCAGTCCAGGGCAATGAGGCCGTGTTCGCCGATGGCCTGGCGCGAGGCCAGATCCGTGAGGTATTCGTGGATGCCCAGGCCTGCCGCCTCCGCTGCCTGGTGGTACTCGGGCGGGACGCCGTTGTTCGTGAACCAGCCGAAGATGTCCCCCACTCCGCTTTGGCCAGCTTCGTAGCCCCAAAGTCCGTCGACGATTCCGCCGTCCACCACGCCGCACATGCCCGGGACTTCCCGCAGTTCGGCACCGTTCATAACGTGGCAGGTGGAGGTTCCCATGATGGCCACCAGCTGCCCGGGCTCAACTGCCTTCGCTGCGGGCGCCGTGACGTGGGCGTCCACGTTGCCCACTGCGACGGCGATGCCTTCCGGCAGTCCGGTCCAGGCGGCGGCCTCGGCCGTCAGATAGCCGGCCGCATCGCCGAGCCGGCCGATGGTGTGCGCCAGCTTGGCGCTGACAAAATCCTTGAAGTCCGGGTTCAGGGCGGACAGGAATTCCTTGGACGGGTAGCGGCCGTCCTGGTAGATCCCTTTGTAGCCGGCCGTGCAGGCGTTGCGGACGTAGTTGCCGCACAGCTGCCAGACGATCCAGTCAGCCGCTTCCACCCAGCGGTCCATCGCGGCGTAGCTTTCCGGGTCCTCCTCCAGCAACTGCAGGCCCTTGGCGAACTCCCATTCGGAGGAGATGAGTCCGCCGTAGCGCGGCAGCCAGTTTTCGCCGAGTTCCGAGGCCAGGGCGTTGATGCGGTCCGCCTGCGGCTGGGCGGCATGGTGGCGCCACAGCTTCACGTAGGCGTGCGGGCGGTTGGCGAATCCGGGAAGCTCGTTCAGCGGTGTGCCGTCGCCCTTGACGGGGACCATGGTGCAGGCCGTGAAGTCGGTGGCGATGCCCACCACGGCGGCTGGGTCGATCCCGGCGTCGGCGACGGCCGCCGGCACAGCCCGGCGGAGCACGTCGCGGTAGTCGTTGGGCACCTGCAGGGCCCATTCGCCCGGAAGCCGGATGCCGGCGACGCCAGCCGTGTCCTTCGGAAGCTCGCCGGTGACCACGGCATGCGGGTATTCAAATACCCCGCTGCCCAGTTCCTTGCCGTCCCGGACCCGGACGACGACGGCCCGCCCGGAAAGCGTGCCGTAGTCCACGCCTATGACAAAGTTTTCGGTTCCGTCCACTGAGAAGTCCATCAAATCCTCCAATAGGTTCCGCAACATTGCGAACCCCCTTATTGTTAGCGCTAACAAACTTGCTGTCAAGAAGCCTGGCACGTATTGCCGGAACGGAGGACTTCGGCCCTTAGGAGAGACGGGGGCGGGGTGCGGTGCTGGCGCGCACCACGAGAGCAGGTTTGACCACCAGGGCGCCGCTGGCGGCATCGCCCTCCACCTGGGCGCGTATCAGGTCCACGCAGCGCTTTCCGAGTTCCTCGAAGTCCTGTCGCACGGTGGTCAGCGGCGGCATGAAGTAGGCGGATTCGGGCTGGTCGTCAAAGCCAACCACGGAGACGTCTTCCGGAACCCGGATACCCTTCTCGCCGAACGCCCGCAGCAGTCCGAGCGCCATCTGGTCGTTGCTGACGAACACCGCGGTGGCGCTGCGCTGTTCTGCCAGCTGCTGCCCGATCCGGTACCCGCTGTCCGCACTCCAGTCCCCCTCGACCAGAAGTTCGTCGGAGAGGCCGGCTTCCGCCAACTCCTCGCGCCACCCGTCAACCCGGGCTTTGCCGTCCACCCAGTCGAGCGGTCCGGAGACATGGCCGATCCGCTCGTGGCCAAGGCTGATCAGATGGGCGACGGCCAGCCGCGCACCGAGCTTCTGGTCGACCATCGCGCCGCTCAACCGCCCTTCTCCGGCTCCGCCGACGACGATTACCGGGAGATCCAGGTTCAGGTCCTCGAGCACCTGAAGTGTCCCGTCGTGCGGCACGATCACAATCAATCCGTCCGCGCCCTGGTCCGTCAGGTGCCGCACCGCATCGCAAATGGCGTTCGCCGCGGCCCCCTTGATCGCGGCAATGCTCACGAAATAGCCTGCCTCCCTGGCGGCTTGCTGGACCCCCAGCAGGGTATTCGCCGGGCCGTATTGCCCGAGCTCGGAGGCGAGGACACCGATGGTCTGGGTGCGCCGGGTCACCAGGCTCCGGGCGGCCGTGTTGCGCCGGTAGCCGAGTTCGGCAATCGCCGCCTCGACCCGGGACTTTGTTCCCGCGCTGACATTCGGGTGGTTGTTGATCACCCGCGAGACGGTCTGGTGGGAAACCTTGGCCAGCGCTGCGACGTCTTCGAGCCGCGGCTGCCGCCGGTCATTGTTGTTCCCCATGCGAGGCCCCTTTCGCTCCGATGCCGTCCACCGGCCTGAATCAAAGTGTGAAATCGAACGATAGGAGGGCACGGGGCGCCCGCTGGTCGCCCGCCCCCCGGCTCCTGTTAGCGCTAACGATAGTCCATAGGGCCCCTGGTGTGACGCCCGCAGGGAACGACGCCCGGAACCGCAACGACGTGCCCGGCGGGGACCCTACCCGGCCGGCTCGGCCGCAACCGGCGCGGCGGGCCCGGGCGCGGCAGGCACCGGCGCGCAGCCGCAGGACGCGCGCAGGACCAGCTCCACGGGGAAGATCCTGTTCCGGGTGGGAGACACGCCGTCAAAGCCAATGAGCGCTTCGACGGCGGCCTCGGCCATGGCCTGGACGGGCTGCGCGACCGTGCTCAACGGCGGCCAGCTGAACTCCGCCTCAGCCGAGCCGTCGAAGGAGAAGACCGCCAGGTCCTCGGGGACCCGCAGCCCGGCCTCGGACACGGCGCGCAGCAGGCCGACGGCCTGCAGGTCGGAACTGACGAACACGGCGGTGGGTCGGTCCGCGGCCGCGAGCAGCCGCTGCCCGGCCCGGTAGCCGCCCTGCCGGTCGAAGTCACAGCGCAGAATGGGTCCTTCCGGGAGGCCGGCCTCCGCGAGCCCCTGCTGCCACCCGACCTCGCGGGCATCGAGATCATTGCCGGCGTTCATGCCCATGACCAGTGCGATGTTGCGGTGGCCGTGGCCCACCAGGTGCTCGACGGCACGCCGGGAGCCTTCCAGCAGCTCCACGCCGACCGAGTTGAAGCCCGGCACCTCGGTGCTGTGGTTGAGCAGCACGGCGGGGATCTCCGAATGCTCCAGCTCGGTCAGGTCGGGTTCGAACAGCACGCTGGAGAGGAAGACCCCGTCAACGCGGCGGCTCGCGAGGTTCCTGACCTGGCGGCGCTCATTGGCCGCCGATCCGCCCGAGTTCGCCAGCAGCAGGGCATAGCCGCGCGCCGCCGCGGCTTCCTCCACGGCGCGGGCCAAAGTGGCGAAGAAGGGGTTGGTGGTGTCCGGGACCACCATGCCGAGCATCTCGCTGGAGCCAAGTTTCAGTGCCCTCGCCGCGGCGTTCGGACGGTACCCCAGGGCGCTGATGGCCTCGCGGACTTTCGCAGCGGTCACCGGGGAGACCCGCTTGGGGCCGCCGTTCACCACATAGCTGACGACGGCGGTGCTGACGCCCGCCAGCCTGGCCACGTCTTTTCGGGTGATCGTGGGCCTGGCGGAGGCGGGCGAGTGTGGCACAGTGACCATGCTACCGCCGGAGTTCCCCGGCTAAGCCTTCCTCGTTGGTTCCCTGCGCAGGCAGCAGGACGGGGGCGTCGCCGTGGTCCGGCACGGGCAACCGCTCCCCGCCGCGGAGGGCGGACTCGTGCGCCACGATCCCCGGCAGCGTGTAGCGGGCGGCTTCCCAGGCGTTGACGGGCGGGAGCGTTCCCGTGTCGACGGCCGTGGCAAAGTCGTCCACCAGGAAGTGGTGGCTGCCCTCGTGCCCGTTGTGAAGTCCGCGGAACTCGGCCGGAAGCCGGCCGGCGTCATGCACGGGTGCCATTCCGGAGCTGAAGGCGTCCCGCAGTGCCGGTGCGACACTGGCCAGCGAAGGATCGTCGGCAGCCAGCGTGGCCCCGGTGGCCAGTTCCGCGCTGACGTCGGTCACGGACTCCTTGTCCTGCCACACACTGACCGTGGCCAGCTGCTCGAAGCTGGCGTCCGTGCCGAAGTACCGGAAGCGGCTTTCGCGCAGGTGGGAGGGGTAGCCGACGCGGCGCATCTCGTTGATGCGCATGGACCCGCCGGTTGAGAGTTCGAACAGCGCGGTGGCATTGGAGAAGTCGTTGCCGAACATGCTGACATCCTTATCGAACACGCCGTCGCCGCGCTCGTCGGAGACGCCAATGCAGCTGACGCTGACGGCATGGCCGCCGATTGCGCCCAGTACCCCGCCGGTGGAGTGAGTCGGATACAGCATGGGCGGGTAGCTGGCGGTGCGTTTCCAGTCCTCCCCGCCGCTGTACTGGTAGGCCTCGTAGAAGCCGAGATCCATGTCGTGGACGTAGTCGCCCTCGGCGTAGAAGATGCGGCCAAAGGCGCCTTCAGCCTTGCGCTTGCGGGCATAGACGGTGGCGGGGTTGTAGTAGCTTGTCTCGCCCATCATGTAGGTCAGGCCCGTCTCCCGGACAGCCTCGATGATCCGGGCGATCTCGTCCTCGCTGATGGCCATCGGCACTGCCGAATACACATGCTTGCCCGCCCGGAGCGCCTGCAGCACCAGCGGCCCGTGCGTCCAGCGCTGGGTGAAGATCGCCACGGCGTCGAGGCCGCCGTCGAGCATGGCCTCAAAGCTGGGATAGGTCCCCGCCAGGCCGAGCCGCTCCCGGAGGGCCTCGGCCCGTTCCGGCAGGACGTCCGTGACATGGACTTCTGAAATCGCGGGATGGGCGTCGAAGAGTTTGGCGAAGGCGCCTGCGAACTGTCCGGCGCCGACAATGCCTAGTGAGAAAGTCATGCACGCAAGTTTTACACCAGTTTCTACTCGAGTCAATAGCAGAAGATGAGCAGAAAGATTCCTCCCGGAAACATAAAAGAAACGCTTGCGCATAAGAAAGTTACTCGTGTAGATTCAGGCCTCAGTTGTAATCCACGTCACAGCATCCACGTAACTGCGGAGGACCCACCAATGACCACCACAACTGCCCGCGGAGCCGTTCCGGCACGCAAGGCGCCCGGCACGGGAACGGGCAATGCTGCCCCCCGCGGCCGGCGCCGAACCCGCAGCGACCTGAGGGTCGCCCTTCTCTTCATCGCCCCGGCCTTGCTCGGCTTCGTTGCCTTCTACCTGGTGCCGAGCATCCGCGGCGTCTACCTCAGCTTCACCGAGTACAGCGTTTTGGGCGATCCCACCTGGATCGGCACCAAAAACTACACCGCGATCTTCGCGGACGATCTCTTCTGGAACGCCATGGCCGTGACGGTCCAGTACGTGGCACTGAACATCGGCTTCCAGACCGTCATCGCGCTCGGACTTGCCCTGCTGATGCACAACGTCGCCAAGTCCACGCTAATCCGCGGCGCCCTGCTGCTGCCCTTCCTGGTGGCGAACGTGATCGTCGCGCTGCTCTGGTTCTGGATGCTCGACTACCAGCTGGGAATCGTCAACGAGGTCATCAACTGGCTGGGCCTGCCGCGCATCGCCTTCTTCGGCAGCGAGCAATGGGCCATCCCCACCATCGCCGGCGTCAATGTCTGGCGGCACATGGGCTACACCGCCCTGCTGATCTTCGCCGGCCTGCAGTCCATCCCCAACCACGTGTACGAGGTCGCCTCGCTCGACGGCGCCTCCCCGACCCGGACCTTCTGGAGCATCACGATGCCGCTCCTGCGCCCGGTGCTGGTGTTGGTCCTGGTGGTCACCGTCATCGGCTCCTTCCAGGTCTTCGACACCGTGGCAGTGACCACGGGCGGCGGCCCGATCAATGCCTCCCGCGTCATCCAGATGTACATCTACCAGAAGGCCTTCGGTGAATCCGACTTCGGCTACGCCTCGGCCCTGTCCGTCATTCTCTTCGTCATTCTCGCTCTCGTGGCCTTCGTCCAGATGAAGTTCCTCAAGGGCAACGAATCGGATCTGGACTAAGGAACCCCAGCCATGACTACCCTCGCCCCTTCCCGCAAGAAGCCCGCCACCTCCGCTCCCGCTCCCAGGAAGCCGGTCAACTGGCGCCGCGTCGGCGCCTGGACCCTCGTCGCCATTGCCGTCGCCGTGACGATCGCGCCGTTCCTCTGGATGCTCCGCACCGCGCTGTCCAGCAACGCCTCCCTGGCCTCGAACGCCAGCAACCTCCTGCCGGCCGATTTCAGCCTCGGCGCCTTCAAGCGGGTCCTGGGGCTGCAGAGCCCCGAGGAAGCAATCGCCGAGGGAGGCTCCGGCGCCGCCATCAACTTCTGGCTGTACCTGCGGAACTCCGTCATCTTCGCCACCGTCACCACCGCCGGGCAGGTCTTCTTCAGCGCGATGGCCGCCTACGCCTTCTCCCGGCTCCGCTGGCCGGGCCGGAACGTGGTGTTCGGCCTGTTCCTGGCCACCATGATGGTCCCGCCGATCTTCACAGCCCTGCCCAACTTCCTGATGATCAAGAACCTCGGCCTGCTCAATACCTTCGCCGGTCTGGCCCTGCCGTTCCTGTTCATGACCCCCTTCGCCATCTTCTTCCTGCGCCAGTTCTTCCTCTCCATGTCCCGCGAGGTGGAAGAGGCCGCCATGCTCGACGGCGCCAAGCACGTGCGGATCTTCTTCCAGATCGTGCTCCCGAACGCCGCGGCCCCCCTGGCCACCCTTGCGCTGCTGACCTTCATCGGCCAATGGAACGAGTACTTCTGGCCGCTGCTGGTGGGCCAGGACGAAAGCGTCCGCGTCCTCACCGTGGGCTTGGGCGTCTTCAAGTCCCAGTCCCCGCAGGGCGCCCCCGACTGGTCCGGCCTGATGGCCGCCACCCTGATCGCGGCCCTGCCCGTCCTCCTGCTCTTCATCGCCTTCGGCAAGCGGGTGGTCAACTCCATCGGCTTCTCCGGCATCAAGTAACCCCGGCCCAACACGCAGTGCCCCGTTAACAAACATTCCCCTCAAAGAAGCACTTCCATGAAAGGTCCACCATGAAGAAGACCCTCGGCGCCGTCGCTGCCGCTGCAGCCATCGCCATCTCCCTCTCCGCCTGCGGCGGGTCCGCCCCGGCATCCTCCGAAGCCAAGGGGGAGATCAACTACTGGCTCTGGGACGCCAACCAGCTCCCGGCCTACCAGCAGTGCGCCGACGATTTCACCAAGGCCAACCCGGATATCAAGGTCAAGATCACCCAGCGCGGCTGGGACGACTACTGGACCACCCTGACCAACGGCTTCATTGCCGGCACGGCGCCGGATGTCTTCACCGACCACCTCTCCAAGTACCCCGAGTACGCGGCGAAGAAGCAGCTCCTGGCCCTCGATGACGCCGTGGCCAAGGACGGCATCAAGCTGGACAGCTACACCAAGGGCCTGGCCGAGCTCTGGGTCGGCCAGGACGGGAAGCGCTACGGGCTGCCCAAGGACTGGGACACTGTAGGCCTCTTCTACAACAAGGCCATGACCGACTCCGCCGGTCTCACCGCCGAGCAGATGGCTACCCTGGACTGGAACCCGCAGGACGGCGGCAGCTACGAAAAAGCCATCGCCCACCTGACCGTGGACAAGCGCGGCAAGCGCGGCGACGAGGCCGGCTTCGACAAGGACAACGTGGCCGTCTACGGCCTCGGCCTGGAGTCCTCCGGCTCGGGCCAGGGCCAGACGCAGTGGAGCTTCCTCAGCGCCACGACCGGCTGGACCCACACCGACAAGAACCCCTGGGGCACCAAGTTCAACTACGACGACCCCAAGTTCCAGGAGACCATTGCCTGGTGGGCCGGCCTGGCGGACAAGGGCTACATGCCCAAGCTTGAAACCACGGTAGGCGCCAGCATGTCGGACAACTTCGGCGCCGGCAAGGCCGCCATCAACACCTCGGGCGACTGGCTGATCGGCCAGTACACCGGATACAAGGGTATCCAGACCGGCTTCGCACCCACCCCGACAGGACCGGACGGCAAGCGTGCAAGCATGTTCAACGGCCTGGCCGACTCCATCTGGGCCGGCACCAAGAAGCCCGCAGCAGCCACCAAGTGGGTTGAATACCTCGCTTCCACCGCCTGCCAGGACGTCGTAGCTTCCAAGGCCGTCGTGTTCCCGGCTCTCACTAGCTCCTCCGAGAAGGCAGCCGAAGCGTTCAAGGCCAAGGGCACCGACGTCTCCGCCTTCACCACCCACGTCAAGGAAGGAACCACGTTCCTGTTCCCGATCGCGGACAAGGCGGCCAAGGTGGACGGCATCATGAAGCCGGCTATGGACGCCGTCCTCTCCGGCAAGCAGCCGGCCAGCTCCCTCTCGCAGGCCAACGAGCAGGTCAACTCACTTTTCAACAAGTAAGCCTGTTCAACAAGTAAGCCCCTGAAGCCACAGCCGCCCGCAACGGCGGCGCCCGGTGCGCGGGGTCCCCAACCCGGGATCCCGCGCACCAGCACCTGACTTCCGCACTACTGAAAGCGAATCCCCATGCACCCCGTGCACCTGCGTTCTGCCGGCACCAGCGTCCTGCTGGCCTTCGACTCCGGCGAGGCCGAGATCGTCCATTGGGGCGCCGACCTCGGGGAGAACCTCCCCGATCTGGCGATCCTCCACGGGGCCGTCCAGCACTCCGCCCTCGACCTCCCCGTCACCGCCGGACTGCTCCCGCAGGCCTCCTCCGGCTGGGCCGGGCGGCCGGGCCTGCGCGGGCACCGGAACGCCGACGGCGGCCCCGGCCTGGACTTCTCGCCGGCCCTGCGGGTCGTTGCCGCCCAGATGCAGGACGGCGGGCGCACCGTGGTGATCATCCACCGGGACTCCGAGGCCGGACTTGAGGTCAGTTCCGAACTCACCCTGCACCCCGGCGGCCTCCTGGAGCTGGCTCACACGCTGACCAACAGCGGCTCTGCCGAATACCAGCTCGAGGAACTCGCCACGGTGCTGCCGGTGCCGCGGGACGCCACGGAACTGCTCGACCTCACCGGGCGCTGGTGCCGCGAAAACCACCCGCAGCGGCACGCCGTCCAGCAGGGCACCTGGGTCCGCACTGGCCGGCACGGCCGGACCGGCCACGACTCGTCCCTGTTGGTGGCAGCCGGGACCGCCGGCTTCGCCAACCGCACAGGCCAGGTCTGGGCCACGCACCTGGGCTGGAGCGGCAACCACGAGCAGTACCTCGACAGCCTCGCGGACGGCCGGCGCATGCTCGGTGCCGCCGAGCTGCTCGGCTCCGCCGAAGTGGTGCTGCGCCCCGGCGGCAGCTACCGGACGCCGTCGCTCTATGCCGCCTACTCCGGCCGCGGCCTGGACGGCATCACCGAGGCCTTCTACCACTGGTTCCGTGCCCGGCCGCAGCATGTGGACACCACCTCCGGCCGGGTCCGCCCGGTGGTGCTGAATACGTGGGAAGCGGTCTACTTCGACCACCGCCTCGAGCCGCTGCTCGAACTCGCCGAAGCGGCCGCCGGCCTCGGCGTGGAACGCTTCGTCCTCGACGACGGCTGGTTCCGCGGCCGCCGCGACGATCACGCGGGTCTTGGCGACTGGTACGTCGACGAGGGCCTGTGGCCCGAAGGCCTGACGCCGCTGATCGACGCGGTCACCGGCCACGGCATGGAGTTCGGGCTGTGGGTGGAGCCGGAGATGGTCAACCTGGACTCCGACGTCGCGCGCGAGCACCCGGACTGGATCGTGGGCCCGTCGCTGCTTTCCCACAAGGACGGCGGCCGGCTTCCGCACGCCTGGCGCCATCAGCACGTCCTGGACCTCGCCAACCCGGAGGCCTGGCAATACATATACGGCCGCCTCGATGCCCTGTTGCGCGAGAACAACATCGCCTACCTCAAATGGGACCAGAACCGCGACCTCACCGAGCACGGCCGCGGCGGCCGGCCGTCCGTCCACGAACAGACGCTGGCCGCGTACCGTCTCTTCGACGCGCTCAAGGCATCCCACCCGGACGTGGAGATTGAAAGCTGCTCCTCCGGCGGGGCCCGCGTGGATCTCGGCATCCTGCAGCGAACCGACCGGGTGTGGGCCTCGGACTGCAACGATGCCCTGGAGCGCCAGACCATCCAGCGCTGGACCCAGGCCGTCCTCCCCCCCGAACTCGTCGGATCACATATCGGCCCCACCACCTCGCACACCACGGCCCGCACCCACGACATCTCCTTCCGCGCCATCACCGCCCTCTTTGGCCATTTCGGCATGGAGTGGGACATCCGCGCAGCCACGGACGAGGAACGGGCCACGCTGCGCCGCGCCATCGCGCTCTACAAGCGCCACCGCGCACTGCTCCACTCCGGCAAGCGCGTCAACGCAGACACCGCCGAGCCCACCCTGAGCGTCCACGGTGTAGTTGCGCACGACGCCGGCGAGGCCCTGTTCGCTGCAGTGTCCCTGGCCTCCGCCCCGGCTGAAGTCCCCGGACTGGCCTCACTGCCGGGCCTTGACCCGAAGCGGAACTACCGCGTCCGGGCCGAACTGCCTACCCTTCTCGACGGCGACTACGCGCACACCTTCACCCAGATCCGGCCGCCGGCCTGGCTGGAAGACGGGGCCGTTGCCACCGGCGCCTTCCTGCAGCACGTCGGCCTGCCCCTGCCGGTCCTGAACCCGGAGCACGCCCTGCTCCTCCACGTCCAGGCCCTCTGACCGTCCGGTCCCGCCCCCTGCTTCCGGGTCGGGCACCGCACGTCCCCTCACTCTCGAAGGAACCCCATGACCAGCATCATCAGCCGCAGCAACGCCCCGGCGTCGGTGTCCGCGGTGACCAGTACGCGCCTCGCCGACGGGCGCGAACTCCTGTATTTCGACGACACTTCCCATCCCCTGCAGCGCCCGTCAAGGGACCGCCGCGACCTTCCCGAGCGCGGCCCGTCCGGGGAAATCCGGTACGACGCGCTGACCGGGGAATGGGTGGCGGTCGCCGCGCACCGGCAACACAGGACGCATCTTCCGCCGGCGGACGAGTGCCCGCTGTGCCCGAGCACCGACGCGCGGCCCTCGGAGATCCCGGCGGATTACGACGTCGCCGTGTTTGAAAACCGCTTCCCCTCGCTCGGTCCGGATCTCGCCGCCGTCCCGGCATCGCCGGGCTGGGGTACCCGCGGGACCGCCGGCGGCCGGTGCGAGGTCGTAGCCTTCACGCCCGAGCACACCGGGACGTTCGCCGCCCTCAGCACCCGGCGGGTGCGCACCGTGATCGACGCCTGGGCGCACCGCACCGAGGCCCTGAGCGCGCTGCCCGGCGTGGCTCAGGTGTTCTGTTTCGAGAACCGCGGTCAGGACATCGGCGTGACACTGCACCATCCGCACGGCCAGATCTACGCCTACCCCTACGTCACGCCGAGGACCGCGGTGATGGCCGCGGCCGCCCGGCAGTTCCATGAGGCGGCGGGCGGGACGGCCACCCTGACCGGGGCGATTTTGGCGAGCGAACGTGCCGACGGCGCCCGGATCGTGCTCGAGGGCGAATTTTTCAGCGCCTACGTGCCGTTCGCGGCGCGCTGGCCGCTGGAAATCCATCTGGTCCCGCACCGCCAGGTTCCGGACCTCGCAGCGCTGACCGGCGCCGAGCGTGACGAGCTCGCCGTCCTGTATCCGGACCTGCTGGGCCGCCTCGACAGGCTCTACGGCAGTCCGACGCCGTATATCAGCGCCTGGCACCAGGCCCCCCTTGACCCGGTGCTGCGCCGGTCCGGGTACCTGCACCTGCAGCTCACCTCCCCCCGGCGGGCCGCGGACAAACTCAAGTTCCTGGCCGGCTCCGAGGCCGCCATGGGCGCCTTCATCAACGACACGACTCCCGAAGAGGTTGCGGCCCGGCTCCGGGACGCCAGGAAAGGAACGGCATGACCACCACCGACACCGCAGGAACGGCCCTGGCGGACGCGGTGACCCGCGCCTTTGCCGGCCACTTCGGCCATGACGCCGACGGCGTGTGGCAGGCGCCGGGACGGGTCAACCTGATCGGCGAGCACACGGACTACAACGACGGCCTTGTCCTGCCGTTCGCCATCAACCGCACCACCACCGTGGCCGTGTCGGCCCGGGCGGACCGCACCGTGCGGCTGGCCTCGGCGTTCGCGGCCGCTGACCCGGTCGAATTCGATCTCGATGCCTTCGCCCCGGACCAGGCGGCCGGCTGGTCCGCGTACCCCGCCGGAGTGGCGTGGGAGCTGGAACGTGCCGGCATCACGGTGCCGGGCTTCGACCTGTACGTGACCTCCGATGTCCCGGTCGGCGCCGGGCTGTCCTCCTCCGCCGCCCTGGAATGCGCCGTCGCGTTGGCCCTCTCCGACCTCACCGGAGCGGGCCTGGGCCGGGCCGAACTGGCGGACATCGGGCGGCGGGCCGAAAACAACGTCGTCGGCGCCCCCACCGGGATCATGGATCAGTCCGCGTCGATGCTCGGCACCCGGGACTGCGCGGTCTACCTGGACTGCCGCGACCTCAGCTCCCGCCCGGTGCCGCTCGGCCTGGAGGAGTCCGGGCTTCTCTGCCTGGTGATCGACACCAAGGTCTCGCACGCCCATGCCACCGGCGGGTACGCCGAACGCCGGTCCTCCTGCGTCCGCGGCGCCCGGGCCCTGGGCGTCGGCGCCCTTCGCGATCTTGACGCCGCCGATCTGCCGCGGGCCGGGCGCGTCCTCGACGAAGTGACGTTCCGCCGGGTCCGGCACATTGTCACCGAGAACGAACGGGTCGCCCGGGCCGCGGAACTGCTCACGTCCCATGGGCCGCTGGCAATCGGAGACCTGCTGGACGC
Source organism: Arthrobacter sp. 10T425 (assembly GCF_056393985.1). Taxonomy (NCBI): domain Bacteria; kingdom Bacillati; phylum Actinomycetota; class Actinomycetes; order Micrococcales; family Micrococcaceae; genus Arthrobacter; species Arthrobacter sp. 10T425. Next base: position 29,415 of record NZ_JBFTGZ010000010.1, read on the forward strand.
CAGCCACCGCTCCATGCGGGACGACTTCGAAATCTCCTGCCCGGAACTGAACCTCGCCGTTGACACCGCGCGCGCCAACGGGGCCATCGGGGCCCGGATGACCGGCGGCGGGTTCGGCGGCTCCGCCATCGCCCTGGTTCCAGTGGACGACGCCGATCAGGTCCGGTCCGCGGTCCTGGCCGGCTTCGCCGCCCGCGGGCTGCAGGCGCCCGATGTCTTCGCCGTCCTGCCGGCAGAGGGGGCGCGCCGGCTGTGATCAGGCCGCCGGCCGGGTGGTCAGCGCCCGAAGCCGGCGCAGCGCAGTCCTCTGCTGGGTCCCGGCCATCAGTACTTCCTCAGATCCAGCGGATCCTGGCCGTACCAGCGCTTGCGCAGCAGGGCGGTGGCGGCTCCCAGAACACACCTCAGTTCCTCCGTGCTGTTCGAGAGCGACCTCAGCACCAGCCCGGCCGTTCCCAGCACGGCGGCGGTGAGCGAGATGCCGGTATGGGCACCGAGCCCGGCCGTGATCTCGTGGAGTTCGTCGGCAAGGGCTTGGTCCACCCGCGGGTCCACCACGATCAGCGACCCCAGATGGCTGAAGCCCTCCATGAACGCCAGGCCCGTCACATCGCCCAGGGGCGGCCGGATGAGCACGTTGTCCAGGGCCAGCAGCCCGCCCGCCTCCCCGACGGACGCCTCCGACTCGACCCGGATCTCGGTCCGCAACCGCAGCTCCTCGTACCGGAACGAGGCCCCGTCCGGCGACCACCCCGGGGTCACAATTTCGGCCATGATGAGGCTCGACGACGGCCGCACCGTCACGTGCGTATTCTGCCGGTAGCTGGCCTCCCGGTAGGCGATCACCTGATCCGGGGCGAGCTCCAGCCGGGCCCCCTCCCCGAGCCGCAGCCGCATCCTCTGCTCGGCAAACGAGTCCGGAGTCCGGTAGATCTTGGTGGCCGACTGCGTGGCGAGCAGCAGCTTCGCCCCATCGGCCACCTCCACGTCAATCACATACAGGTCAGCGCCCAGATAGGCACCGCCAGGATTGACGAGCACATAACAAACCTGCCCGCTGCCATCCAAGTAATGCGGCCGCAAAGCCCTCAAAGCCCCCCGATGGAACTGATGCGTGGCGACACAACGTCCGCCCCGATTTTCGACGACGAGTTCCAGTTCCCCCATCGGCGACTTAACCGCTGAGGCGGCGAGGCCGGATTTTGGGGCCGCGGCGTGGCGGGCACCGCGGGGGGCCCACTGCCGCGAGGGTCCCGACTCGAGCTTGCGAGAGTCGGGAGCGGCTGGGGACGGGCACGGCCCCAAATCCGGCGAAGCCGCCGGACTCCGCACAATCGCCGTCACGACGCCAGATCGAGCATCAGGACGTCCCGCCGCACCCATTCGATGACGCGGTCCAGCCCTTCGTCGGTCTTGAGGTTCGTGAAGCAGAACGGCTTCTCGCGCCGGAATTCCTTGGAGTCCCGCTCCATGACGGCCAGGTCCGCGCCGACGTGGGGTGCGAGGTCGGTCTTGTTGATGATGAACAGATCGGACTTGATCATGCCCTGGCCGGCCTTGCGCGGGATCTTCTCACCCTGGGCCACGTCGATGATGTAGATGGAAAAGTCCACCAGTTCGGGGCTGAACGTTGCGGAGAGGTTGTCGCCGCCGGATTCCACGAAGATCACCTGCAGGTCAGGGTGCCGCTTTTTCAGCTCCTCGATGGCGGCCGTATTCATGGACGTGTCTTCGCGGATGGCGGTGTGCGGGCAGCCGCCGGTTTCAACGCCGATGATCCGGTCGACAGGCAGGATCCCGTTGGCGGCGAGAATCTTGGCGTCCTCGATTGTGTAGATATCGTTGGTGATGGCCGCCATGGAGATCTCCCGGCTCATATGACGGGTGAGCCGCTCCACGAGCTGGGTCTTGCCGGCACCCACCGGGCCGCCGATGCCGATTTTGACGGGCTCAGACATATTCTTCTCCAGACATATTTCGTGTGTAGCTCGGTTAACTCATGAACATGCGGGCGCGCTGGCGTTCGTGCCGCATTTGCGAAATTTCCAGCCCGGGGCTGACGGCCCCAAAGTCGTCAGGCGTGAGGAGACTGATCCGCTCGATAGCGGCGGCGACGCCGTCGGCCGCCTTCCGCAGGATCCGCTGGCCGGCGTTCTGCCCCAGGGGGATCACCCGGACGGCGTTCTGCGTCAACGACGTCACAGCGGCGAACAGGTAAGCGGCGAGGGCCTCCGGGAGCGGTACGTTCAGGGACCGTGCGACGACGGCGAACGCCAGCGGCTGATGCCCGGCGGCACGGCCGGAACCCACCAGCTCCCGGTACTCCGCCAGATCTGCGGACGGAAAGATCTCAGCGCCGATCTCCAACAGACGCCCGCCCATCTTGGTACTGGCCTCGCGCAACTGCCGTGGCAACAACTGGGCGGTCAACAACGCATCCAGTTCGGCAACCGGAACGTCCTCATAGAGGAACCGGATTGCCAGGGCGTCCGAGTACGTCAGCTGCTGTGAAATGAACGCCGCCAGCCACACCCCAAAGGACTCCTCGTCGTGCACCAGCCCGCGCTCCACATACGTCTCAAACCCAAGCGAGTGAGCAAACGCCCCGGTAGGCAGAGCGGAATCCGTCAGCTGCTGCAACGCAAGCTGGTACTGGGTCATGACCGCCCCCGAATGCGCGAAGCTGGGAAGGGGGATGCGGTGTGGTGGGCACCGCGAAGCGGGCACAGCCCCCTTCCCAGCGGAGCGCCCAGCGCGGCCGCGGCGAAACTAGTGCGAGTGTTCGGCATGGCGGAAGGGGACGGGCATCACGCGTTCCTGGCGGTTGTAGGGCGCTCCGGCGTGTTTGAGATAGTCCTCCACGGTGTGGTCGTACTGGCAGACCATCACCTCCGCCCCGTACTCCGAGGAAGCGTCGAAGAACTGGGCCTGCAGGTGCCGGTTGCCCAGGGAGTGGGCCACCACCCCCATCTCGTGGATGGAGCGCGGGGCGATCACCAGGACGTCGGTGGGCAGGACCGACACCACGATCATGTTGGTGCCGGCCACGTGCAGGATGTCGCCGTCGCGCAGGTCCCCGGAACCGGCGGGGAGGCGGATGCCGAGTTCCTTCCCGTGGTCGGTGGTGACGCGCTGGATGCGTTTGACCAGCTGGGCGCTGGGCAGCACCACCTTCTCGCGGTGGAGCCCAAGGTAGGGGTCCGGACCGGGAGGGAGGTCGTGGGTGTTGCCGAGGACCTTTTCGATGATCATGGTGGTCTCCTCTGGAAGCCTAGAAAAGGAAGTAGCGCTGCGCCATGGGCAGCACGTCTGAGGGCTCGCAGGTGACGTCCTCGCCGTCGACGCTCACCTGATACGTTTCCGGGTCCACCTCGATATCAGGGGTGGCGCCGTTGTACTTGAGGTCCGCCTTGGTGAGGTTCCTGATTCCGGACACCGGCCGGATGACCTTCTCCAGTCCGAGCTCCGCCGGGATCCCGGCCTCGATGGCGGCCTGGGAGAGGAAGGTGATGGAGGACTGCTGCAGCGCCTTGCCATAGGCGGCGAACATCGGCCGCATGGTGCGCGGTTGCGGGGTGGGAATGGAGGCGTTGGCGTCACCCATGAGGGCGTAGGCGATCTGGCCGCCCTTGAGCACAAGGTCCGGCTTCACTCCGAAGAACGCGGGGTCCCAGAGCACAAGGTCGGCGAACTTGCCGACCTCCACGGAGCCGATGGAATCGGCCATGCCCTGCGCGATGGCCGGGTTGATGGTGTATTTCGCCACGTAACGCTTCAGGCGGAAGTTGTCGCTCTCGGCGCCCAGGCCTGACGCGGCCCCGTGCGCACCCCCGGCAGGGTCTTTGAGTACACCGCGCTGCCGCTTCATCTTGTCCGCCACCTGCCAGGTGCGGATGATCACCTCGCCCACCCGGCCCATGGCCTGGGAGTCCGAGGACGTGATCGCGAAGATGCCCAGGTCCTGCAGGACGTCCTCGGCGGCGATGGTCTCGGCGCGGATGCGGGAGTCCGCGAATGCCACGTCCTCCGGGATGTCCGGGTTCAGGTGGTGGCAGACCATGAGCATGTCCAGGTGCTCTTCGATGGTGTTGCGCGTGTACGGCAGGGTGGGGTTGGTGGACGCCGGCAGGACGTTGGGCAGCCCGGCGATCTTGATGATGTCCGGGGCGTGGCCGCCGCCGGCGCCTTCGGTGTGGAAGGTGTGGATCACGCGGCCGTCGATGGCCCGGATGGTGTCCTCCACGAAGCCGCACTCGTTCAGGGTGTCGGTGTGGATGGCCACCTGGACGTCGTACTGGTCCGCTACCTGCAGCGACGTGTCGATCGAGGACGTGGTGGAGCCCCAGTCCTCATGGACTTTCAGCCCGATCGCGCCGGCGCGGATTTGCTCGGCCAGGGGTTCGACGGCGGACGCGTGGCCCTTGCCGAACAGGCCGATGTTGATGGGCAGCCCTTCGGCGGCCTGCAGCATCCGCTGGATGTGCCATTTTCCGGGGGTGACCGTGGTGGCTTTGGTGCCTTCGGCGGGACCGGTGCCGCCGCCGACCATCGTGGTCACGCCGCTGCACAGGGCGGCAGGGACCTGGTCCGGGGAGATGAAGTGGATGTGCGAGTCCACCCCGCCGGCGGTCAGGATTTTCCGCTCACCCGCAATGATTTCGGTGCTCGCGCCGATCACGATGTCCACGCCGTCGGTGATCTGCGGGTTGCCGGCCTTGCCGATCCGGAAGATGTGGCCGTCCCGGAGCGCGACGTCGGCCTTGTAGATGCCGGTGTAGTCCAGCACCACGACGTTGGTGATCACCGTGTCCGGGACTCCGCCGCCGGAACCAATACCGCCGGAACCGTCACCGTCCCGGGTCACCTGGCCGTTCTGGCCCATGCCGTCGCGGATCACCTTGCCGCCGCCGAACACCACTTCCTCGCCGTAGACGGTGAGGTCCTTCTCGATCTCAAGAAACAGATCCGTGTCGGCCAGGCGGATGGCGTCGCCCGTCGTCGGGCCGTAGAGGTCCGCGTACTGCCTGCGGGATAGCTCGAAACTCACTGTGCGTCACCTTCCCCTTCGGAAACAGGGAGTCCGCTCTTGCGGAGTGCGCCGTTGACGGCGTTGCTGAGGCCGTACACTTCCCGTCTGCCCGCGAGCTCGATCAGCCGGACGGTCCTGCTGTCCCCGGGTTCGAACCGCGCGGCCGTGCCGGCCGGGATGTCCAGCCGGCGGCCGTAGGCGTCCGCCCGGTCAAACTGCAGCGCGGAGTTGGCTTCGGCAAAGTGATAATGCGAGCCCACCTGGACGGGCCGGTCTCCGGTGTTGGTCACCGCGACGTCCACCGCCTCACGGCCGGCGTTGATGACCAGCGGCGCGGAACTGAGCACGTATTCTCCCGGAATCATCGAAGCTCCTAACGGATCGGGTCGTGAACGGTGACGAGCTTGGTGCCGTCCGGGAAGGTTGCTTCGATCTGGACGTCGTGGATCATTTCCGGCACGCCCTCCATCACGTCGTCGCGGCCAAGGATGGTGGTTCCGTAGCTCATGAGCTCCGGAACGGTCCGGCCGTCCCGGGCGCCCTCGATCAGTTCGTAGCTGATTACCGCGACGGCCTCGGGGAAGTTCAGCTTCAGTCCGCGCGCCTGGCGGCGGCGGGCGAGATCCGCCGCGACCACGATCATGAGCTTTTCCTGCTCACGGGGCAAGAGGTGCATGACGGTATCCCTTCAAGAACCAGCCGACTGGCGGACCGCAGAAGCCGCGGTGTGACCAGAGTAGGCCGCGGAGATTTCCTGCAGGTTTCCGGGACCCGTCATCATCTCAGGAGCTAACCGCTGACGGGCCTATCCGGTGATCCGCCAGTGCGCCTGGAATTCGGGGTGGTCCGCATACGGCAGCGCCAGGGTGTGCAGGGAGAGCGTGGTCCATTCGATGACGTCCGGCACCCATCCGGCCTCGGCGGGTTCCTGGCTGACCAACATGGCCAGCACGGACTGGCGTGCGGATTCAATGATGCCGATGAGCTGGCGCTTGGCCTCGCACTCACGGAGCAGGCGGCGTTCATACCACTCGCCGGAGACGGCAAGCGTGGGGTCGCCGAGCAGCTTTAGGGCGACGGCTTCGTCTTCTCTAATGCGTGCGGTCAGAAACTCGACGATGTCCACTCACCGAGCCTATGCGCGCCGGTGCCCACACGGCTACGGCCTGGCGTTTGCCCTTTTTCCTCAGGCCGGCACAAGCCGCGCTTGTTAGGGTGGGTGGATGAAACGACGTCTCGCCGCCCTTGCCGCTGCCGCCTTCTTGATCGGACTTACCGGCTGTGGGCAAGTGCAGGACGCTACCGAAAAGGCCGTCAACGACGGGGCGTCACGGGCTGCGACGGCGGCCGGCAATGAAGTGAAGAAGCAGGCCTGCGCCATCGTGAAGAACGGCCTGGTCAGCGCCAAGGACAAGGAACTGCTGGGCGGTCTTGTCACCAGCGCGGAAGCCGCGGGTGCACCCGCGGAGATCACCACCCCGCTGCGCCAGATCGCCGACTCCGGCGACCAGGTTCCGGCCGAATCCGTCAAGGCCCTTCAGGACGCCTGCGCCAAGTAGCAGGCTGCGGCCCAGCGTGTGGAGTCCGGCGCCTCGTGGCGGCGTTCCGTGATCGCCCGGTCTCTGAATGAGGAGGGTGAGGGGCCAGTGCGCCTGACTTCAGTCATTGCCGCTCTGCGTGTCCTTTGGGAGGCAGGGCGCGCTTCAGCTCGGCAATACGCAGCCGGAGAAAGACGAGCACGAGGATCAGAACGTACAGTGCCAAGCCGATCAGCACGGCAGTGAAGATCAGATAGAGGACGTACGAGACGCCAAAGACTTCGATGTTGTTCACTGATTACCCCCAATAGTTGTGTCTTCGCGGTAGCCTACGTGGCTAGCCAGGCCAACTTGAGATTTGCGTCCAAGCGAACTCTGGACAAGGTCTTGCTGGGTGTGTCCCTATTGAAGGGCCGAGCGCGAGGCCGGCGGGGCTTACCAAATCGACCGTGAGTTCCAGCCCGGTCCCGCGTTTTCAGGCACATCCACCATCCGCGCGAATTTTGGGGGCACGTTTGAAACTCTTGCTTACGTCAGGCGGCGTGACGAACCCGAGCATCCACTCGGCGCTCGTGCAGCTTCTCAACAAGCCGATCGCCCAGTGCCACGCCCTGGTCGTCCCGACAGCGCAGTGGGGTCACCCGATGTGCGGACCGGCATCGGTGCGGGGCCTCCTGGCCGACGAGCCCGGCTCCCGTCACTTGTCCGGCCTGGGCTGGGCGACGCTCGGCGTTCTTGAGCTCACCGCGCTGCCCACCATCGGCGCGGAGCGATGGGTCCCCTGGCTTCGGGAGGCCGACGTGCTCCTGGTCGACGGCGGCGACGCGACGTACCTGTGCCATTGGATGCGTGAGTCCGGGCTGGCCGACCTGCTGCCGTCGCTGCCGGACACGGTGTGGGTGGGAGTGAGTGCCGGGAGCATGGTGATGACGCCCCGGATCGGGAAGTACTTCGTCGAGTGGCCGTCCGCGCCGGACGACCGCACCCTGGGGGTGGTGGACTTTTCGATCTTCCCGCACTTGAACGCTTTCCCGACCAACACTCTGGCCCACGCAGAGCGGTGGGCCGCCGACCTCGGCGGCCCGGCCTATGCCATCGACGAGCAGACAGCTATCAAGGTCGTCGACGGCTCCGTCGTGGTGGTTTCCGAAGGAGAATGGACGAAGTTCGGGTGATAGCAAACCGCCGGAGTGACCCGTTCGAGGATCCTTCACCCGGCAGCTCAGTTGAAACGCGGACCGAAGGGCTATGGCATCCAGCTCATGGGCAGTTACGGTGGCTCCATGAGGGACGGGAGGCTCCTGATCATGTGCGGGACAGCAGAGTCCAATGACGCCCTCGACCACTACGAGACGGAAGGCTGGCGCCGTGCGGAAACTGATCTACGGCATGAACCTGACCCTGGACGGCTACATCGCCGCGGCTGGCGACGACATCGGCTGGGGCGGGCCGAGCGAGGAACTGTTCCAGTGGTGGCTCGACCAGGAGCGGGCTAGCAGCCTGTCGCTGTACGGCCGCAAGCTCTGGGAGACCATGAGCTCCTACTGGCCGACCGGCGATCAGCAGCCCGACGCCACCGCGGCGGAGATCGAGTTCGCAAGAAACTGGCGGGACACACCGAAGGTGGTGTTCTCCTCGACGATCGACAAGGTCGACTGGAACACCCGTCTGGTCACCGGTGACGCGATCGCCGAGATCACCCGGCTCAAGGCCGGGGACGGCGGCCCGATGAGCGTCGGCGGCGCATCGCTCGCCGGGGCGGCCATGCGGGCCGGGCTGATCGACGAGTACGTGCTGGCCACCCATCCGGTCCTGGTGGGCGGCGGCACTCCGTTCTTCACCGCGCTGGACAGTTGGGTGAACCTGGACCTGGTGGAGACGCGGACGTTTCCCGGCGGCGTGGTCCTGACCAGGTACGAGGCGAGGCGCTGAGCACGCTTCCTCCGGGCGGTCGAGGAAGGACTCCACACCAGCGTCTGCCAATCGACGGGCAGTAGATAGTCCGGAATGTCATCGGTGGGTTCAACCTTGAGTGGTCACTGAGACAACCGTTCCTGGTTTCGGTGCGTCGTCGTCTGCCGGGCATTCTCCACAACATAGACCTTCCCGTCGGGCGCTTTTTTGTGGGACTCCGTGGTGTAGAAGCGGATCTCGTGTCCGTCCGGGTCCGAGAGACCGGGCAGAATCCACCCCAGAGAAGCGACCTGGACGCCAGCATGGGCGTCCCCCAACTGCGTCAGCCGCGCGGAGAGCTGGTCAATTGCCGCCTTGGTCGGAACGCCTATGGAGAAGTAATCGAATCCGGAAGAGGCCGCCGCTTTGCCGGGGTCCAGCCGCAGGGCCAGTCTCGGTCCGCCATCCGGGTGATTAAGAGCAAGGCCCATGACTTTGCCATCTTCGCGGAACTCCATCGCAACGGCATAACCAAGCCGGCTCTGGTACCACTCGCGGCTGCGGTCGAGATCACTGACCGGGAGTTTGAGGTGGTGCACGCCATCGAACTGGGGAACCTGAGTGTCCACGGCAAATCCTTTGATCGCGGGGTCGTGTTCCAACGATAGGTCCGAATCATCTGCGGGAGGCCGCAATCGTGGCGCCCCTCGTAGTAAGGCCTAGCGTTTCCCCTTTTTCCGGGATCCCTTGCCGCGGCCCTTGTCCGGGTTGGGTGCGTAACGCTGCGCCACCTTGGGCTTCTTGGCGGCTCCGGTGCCGCGCCGGTCCGGCTTGGGCTCGCGTTTGGGTTTCTCCTGCTGCGCCGAGGGCTGGCGGGAGCTCGCGGCGGTGCGTCCGCGGACAATACCGATGAATTCCTCGATGACCTCGTCCGTGGCGTCGCTCGGCCAGGCCAGGGCGATCTCCGTGCCGGGCGCCCCCGTGAGTTTCCGCGCCACGGTGTCCTTGACGTTGAAGTGCCGGGCCACGGACATCGGCAGGATCACCAGCCCGGCACCGGACGCCACCACCTGCAGCGCCATCGCGGGTCCGCCGAGCTCCTGCACATCGAGAAACGTCTCGGCAGACAGGTCCGCCAGGTCCACTTCTTCAAACAAGGAGACCTCGTGCCCCTTCGGTGCCACCACCACCGGCTGCTCCTCGTAGAGCGGGATCACGCTGAGGCCCTCGCGTTCCACCGGGAGCCGGACGAAACTCAGGTCCGCGGAACCGTCGCGGAGCACGGACAGTTGCGCGCCGTCGTCGGACATAAAGGAGTGCAGCGGAACATCGGGCATCCGTTCCTCCCAGCGGCGGATCCATTTGCCCGGTGTCACACCGGCCACGTACGCGAAGCGCAGCTCCCGCCCGACTGCGACGGCTGGGACGACGGCGGTTTCGTCGGGGGTCTGGGATGGTTCTTCTGCTGCGGACACATGTTCACAGTACCGCCCGGGGTGGCGCGGGGGTCCGCCTCGATGGCGGCACCGTGCTGATCCGGCGCTGGTTTGGTACTGGGTTGGTGCTGGGTTGGTGCCCTGCGGGCGTGCCGGCAGATACCCTAGGACTATGACCTCTGCAAACTCCCAGTCCATGAAACCGGCCACCGTTGCCAAGAAGCTTGGCATCTACCTGCCGGCGACACCCCAGGAGTTCCAGGATTCAACCATCACCCGCGCTGATTTTGCCGATCTCCAGGCCAACCCGCCGGAGTGGCTCGCGGAACTGCGCCGCAACGGCCCGCACCCGCGCCCCGTGGTCGCGCAGAAGCTCAACGTCTCCATCGCCGGCCTGGCCCGCGGTGGTGTTGAGGAAGCGCTGACGACGGCGGAAATCACCGCACTGCTCCAGGCTCCCCCGGCCTGGCTGGTGGCCGAGCGCGCCACCCACGCCGCCGTCCGCGCCGAGGCCCAGCGGGTCAAGGACGAGGCCGCCAAGAAGGACGCCAAGAAAGCCCGCGCCAAGGCCGAATAGCGGCACGCGCTTTCTCCCGACCCCTCTTTTCAACCCGCGGACGCAGGACTACGCTCGCGGAATGGGTCGGGGCCGCCGGTCCGATCCCCTCCATATCCCAATTCACCTGCCACCGGCGGCGTATCGGGAAGGAACAAGGCCATGGGCTTCAAGATCGGATATTTTGTCGGGAGCCTCTCGAGCAATTCCATCAACCGCACCTTGTCCAGGGCGCTGATCCGGCTTGCACCCGCGGAACTGGAGTTCACGGAGATCCCCATCAGGGATCTGCCGTTGTACAGCCCGGATTTTGATGCCGCTTTCCCACCCGTTGGGCAGGCCCTCAAAGATGCCATCTCCGCTTCCGACGGCATCCTGTTCGTCTCGCCCGAATACAACCGGTCCATCCCCGGAGCGCTCAAAAACGCCATCGACTGGGGATCCCGGCCCTGGGGCACGAACTCCTTCGCCCGCAAGCCCACCGGGATCATCGGCGCCTCCCCGGGCGGCATTGGGACGGCCGTGATGCAGTCCTCGTTCCGCAGTGTGCTGAGCTTCCTCGACGCGCCGCAGCTGAATGCTCCGGAGGCGTACATCCGCTTCGTCCCGGAGGCCTACGGCGAGGACGGCGAGGTCAAGGACGAGGCTACGGCCGGGTTGCTGCGCCACTATATGGAGGAGTATGCCTCCTTCGTGGCGCGGGTCCTGGCCGCCAATGCACCGGGCCATATCGGCGACGAGCACCCGGACAAGGACAAGACGAGCCGTTAGGCAGAGTCAGGGCGCGGTTCTCCGGCATCTAGTCCTGGTGCAGCTGCACGAAGTTCCCGCAGCCGTCATCCAACACCACACTGGTCCCGCCGGGCCCCTCGGACGGTTCCCCCTGGAACATCACGCCCTTGGCCGCCAGCCGGTCGTATTCGGCGCGCACGTCCGGCACGCCAAAGACGATCGCGGGAATCCCGGCGTCGTGCAGACCGTTCATGTAGGCCGCGCCGATCGGGTTGTCACTGGGTTCCAGCAGCAGTCCGGCGCCTCCGGCACCATCCGCATCCTTGATGATGAAGAGGTTGTGCTCCGGCATGGCCATCAGCGTTTCGAAGCCCAGCGTGCCGGTGTAGAACTCATGGGCCGAGGCTGGATCCTTGACGTGGATACTGCACATTTTCAGTCGCATGGCCCCTAGGCTACGCCGGGAGGCTCGGGGTAGGAACCGCGACGCGGCCTCCGCACCGGGCCTTGGCGCCTGGGTTTGCGTCAGCGCTGGCGCCGGGCATTGCCCCGGCCCGGCAGGCATTGACGGCCCCGCCGCCAGGGATTCCAATGGAACTAGCGGAACAGCGCCCGCCCGGGACCGTTCCGGGGAGGTGTGCAATGACGCTTTCACTATCCGGCGCCCTCGCGGCCTGGCAGTTCCTGGCCCTCGCCATTCTGGTTGCCGGGGCAGCGTTCGCCTCGGTCTATTTCGCCCGCAAGCACCTGGCGGCCGACGACGGGCCTTCCGAAGGCGCGGACGGCGCGTTTTGGGACGCATTCGCCGGACTCGCCGTCATTGTGCCCGCCATCGTCCTGGCCTCCTCCACATGGCCCTGGGCCGGCCTGGCGCTCGGGATGCTGGCCGCGGGGGCTGCCCTGGCGGCCGTGGCTGCGGCACCTCGGCTGCTCCGCCGGCAGGAAGCCCGCCGGGCCAGCCGGGAAACCCGGCTCTTGAACGAGGCGGCCGCCGCACGGCACCGGAGCGCCCTCGCCCGGTGGCAGCGGTACGAACTGGATCCGGGGTTCTCGATTGACTATCCCGCGATGAGCGATACCCGGCAACCGGAAACCGCGGCACTGATCCGGGCGATCAAGGCCGCCGAGGGCCTCGGCGGCCGTACGGACCGCGCCTGCACCGATGCCGCCTACGCCCCGGCCGTGGAACGGCTGGAACATGCCCTCGCTGCCGCCGAACGCGCGGCCGGCGTCAGCGCCGCCGGGCCGCCTGGCCCGGACCACGCGCACGGCTGATTCCCCGGAATTGCCGATCCGGCAGTTCGCGGCCACCTTGGAAAGGTTCCATCATGACTGACATCACGATCATCGGCAGCGGCAATATGGCACGGGCGATCGGAACCCGGGCTGTCGCCGCCGGGCGCTCCGTCCAGATCTTGGACCGGACGCCGGAGAATGCCGCCAAGCTCGCTGCTGAACTTGGCGGCACCACCAGCTCCGGCGGCCTGAGCGAGGTTCCCGAGGGAGACATCGTCGTCCTCGCGCTGTACTTCGGCCCGGCCAGGGAAGTTGCCACGCATTTCGGCGACACGCTCAGCGGCAAGACGGTGGTGGACATCAGCAATCCGATTGACACCGAAACCTTCGACTCGCTGGTGGTCGCCCCGGGGACGTCGGCGGCGGAGGAAATCGCCGGACTGCTCCCGGGCGCACGGGTGGTGAAAGCCTTCAACACCACCTTTGCCGGCCCGCTCGGGTCCGGGGCAGCCGGCGGCCAGCCGATGGATGTCTTCATCGCCTCGGACTCCGAAGAGGCCCGCAACGAGGTTGCGGTCTTCGCCGAAGCCGCTGGGCTGCGTCCGCTCCAGGTGGGCGGACTGCGTCACGCCCGAGAACTCGAGGGCTTCATGCTGCTGGTCATGGCGCTGCAGGCCAACCCCGCGTATCCAACCTTCAACTGGGGCACCGGCCTGAAAATCACCGACTAGGAGCAGTCCGGTCCCGATCGGCCGTCATAGGCCCAGAGCGGTGATATCGAGCGGCAATATCCACCGGTGAGACCGGGCAGTGGCCCGGGTTCGGCGCGCTACAGCTCGACCGTTCCGCTGTTGCCCACGCTCATCCGGCTGTTGGTCACCTTGGACTTGATCCACTGCAGCACGGTGGCCGCCGTGCCGCCCGGGCTGGTCCAGTACTCGGCGGAGTCCGAGTCGACGTGGAGCAGGACCACCTCAGGGGTGTCCGGCCCGTCCGGGAACCAGGCCTCCACCACCTGATTCCACATGTCGTGGATCAGTTGCCGGTCAGTGACCACTTCAGCGGTCCCGGCCACCGAAACCCACTCGGTGCGCTTGCCGAAGGAGACGTTCACCGCCGGGTTGGCGCGGATGTGGGCCACCTGAGAGGTGGTCGCCGACGTGAAAAACCACACGTCGCGGTCGTCTTTGACCTCCTGGACGGCCAGTGGCCGGCTGACGAGCGCGCCTGCTTCGTTGATGGTGGTGAACATTCCGATGTGCGAATCGTTGATGATGTCCGTGACCTTGCTGATGCTTTCGGCATCCGACATGCTCTCACCTCGTTCTGGTTCCAACGGAGGAAGGTCCCCCTCCGGACAGCCTATTGGTAAGTGTGCTTACTTTCCAATGGCTGCCGGCCGGAGACCTTCCCGGGACCTTCCCTGAACCGGCAGTGGACTCAGTGCCCGCGGGTCAGGACCTGGCCCCTGAAGAACTCGGGGCGGAGCTTGGCCATGACCAGCATGAGCACCACGCCCAGCAGGAGGACGCCCATGCCCAGGATGAAGACCAGCCCCACACCGCCGATCGACGACCCTGATCCGTACGCGGGATCCATGGAGTCGTAGGCGGTCTTGACGAACATGACCAGCAGGATGACGCCGCCCAGGAGTGGCGCGAGGAACTTGAAGAAGAAGGCCCTCGCTCCGCTGAACGCCTCGGCGCGGAAGAACCAGACACAGGCCAACGCGGTGATGCCGTAGTAGAAGCAGATCATCATACCCAGGGCCGTGATGGTGTCCCACAGTGCGTTTTCCGACGTGGTCCGGGTGATGACATAGAACGCCGCGGCCGCGATGGCAGAGGCGATCGTGGCATAACTCGGCGACTTGTATGTGGGGCTGATCCTGCCGAACTTCTGCGGCAGCGCCCGGTAATGGCCCATGGACAGCAGGGTGCGCGCCGGCGAGACAAATGTGGACTGCAGAGACGCGGCGGAGCTGCTCAGGATAGCCAGGGACATCAGGATGGCGAACGGGCCCATTACCGGTCCCGCCAGAACGGCGAAGATGCTGCCCTGGTTCTCCGGGTTGCCGGTGCCCAGCCCCGTGTCGCCGACGCCGGCGTAGCTCAGCGTGGCCAGGGCAACCGTCATGTAGATGATCACGATGACCAGCACGGTGATCGTGGCGGCACGTCCCGGCGTTTTCTCCGGGTTCTTGGTCTCCTCGTTCATGGTCAGCGTGACGTCCCAGCCCCAGTAGATGAAGATGGACAGCGAAACGCCGGCGGCGAAGGCGGAGAAGGATCCCACGGCGAACGGGTTAAACCAGTCCGGGGAGATGGCCGTGGCGTCAAAGGCGGTTCCGTTGGCGACGTGGCTGAACGCTGAGATCGAGAACCAGGCGAGGACCAGCAACTGAAATCCCACGAGAACGTACTGGACGGTCTTGGTGGTTTCCATGCCGCGGTAGGAGATCCAGCACGCGAGGGCGATAAACACCAGCGTGGTCGCGATATTCAGCGGCAGGTTGGTGGTGAGGTCGGCGAGTTCGGGATTGCCGAAGATCTGCGCCAGCATGAGGTAGAAGAAGTCCACCGCGACGGCGGCCAGGTTCGAGAGCACGATGATGGTGGCGGCGATGAGTCCCCAGCCGCCCATCCAGCCAATCCAGGGGCCGAACGCCCGCGACGCCCAGGTGAAGGAGGTCCCGGCGTCGGGCATGGCGTTGTTCAGCTCCCGGTAGCCGAAGGCCACCAGCAGCATGGGGATAAAGCCCACCAGGAAGATCGCCGGCAGTTGCACGCCGACCTCGGCCACGGTGGGACCCAGGGCGGCCGTGAGGGTGTATGCCGGGGCGATACAGGAAATGCCGATGACGACGGCGCCAATGAGCCCCACCGATCCTGCTTTCAGGCCCTTCTCACTCAGTCCGTGCTGCTGTTCGGTGTGCTGTCCTGTGTGCTGTCCTGTCTGCGACGGCTTGGACATCGCATGGTCTGCGCTCATTGTTGTGCCTCTCGGGGGGTGTCACTCGACGCTGAATGATTGAGGTGCTTGAGTTCATAGTCGCTGGGGACCACGATCATCGGCACCGGCAGGGCGCGCAGAATGCGGCCCGCTGTGCTGCCGAGGAAGATGGACCGGCCCTTGGCAAGCCGGCTGGATCCGATCAACAGGACCTCGCCGTCTTCCCAGTCCAGGCGGTCCACGGCTTCCTCGATGCTGCGCCCGTGGGCGACGACGATTTCCGTCTTCGCCTCCACCTGGGCTTCCGTCTTGGCCTCCCCCGGGACCTCCGCCTTCGCCTCCCCCGGGACTGCCGGCCCGCCGGCAGCCAGTGCGTCGGCAAGGCACTTGGCCGCATACTCCCGGGCCGCGTCGGCTGAATCGGCCGCGTCGCCGTCGAGGGCCAGAAGCGACACCACCCGCAGTGGCACGTCCCGGTTCGACGCCATGCCTAGGGCGAATTCGAGCAGCTTCTCCGCACCGGCCCGGGTTCCGAGCCCGCAACTGATCCGGGTCAGAGCCTCCTGGCGGTGATAGCCGTGCGGTGCCAGGGCCACCGGAACGGTCGAGGCGTGGAGCAATGCACTGGCCACCGACCCGATCGTGAACCGTTTGAAGAGTCCGGTGCTGGTGGCCCCGATGATGAGCATGTCCGCGCCCAATTCCTCGGCCGCCTCGATCAGTGCGTGCGCGTCGGAATCATGGCTGCGGATGTGTGCCTGCGCCGGGACACTGGATGGAACCAGCGCCAGGGCCTGGTCGAGCCACTCCTGGGCCTGCTCGGTGAGCAGATTTTCGAAGCCGGCCTTCGGCGCGAGGGCGTGCCCGGACTGCTGCACTTCGGGCACCACCAGCACAAGGTCCAGGCTCGCCCCCCGCCCGAGCGCCAGGGAGACGGCCAGATTGACCGCATCATGGCCCCTGGCATTGGCTGAATACCCCACTACGTAACGCATCTGGCCGCTCTCCTAACTGAACTGGACTGCATTCAACTGAATTGTTGGGATTCTCTACGAGGCGACGGACGCACGGTCCGCAGCAGCGACGATCCGGGCCGCCGTGAGCTGCCCCATCCGGACGGCGCCGTCAACATGCTGGTAGCCCTCGGCCGCAAGATCCGAGCAGGACCAGTAGATCGGCCCGACCGGCGTCAGCTGGTCCTTGCCGTAGCGGTGCAGTCCGCCAAGGTCGTAGCTGGCGGCGTAAGCCCCCCGGGTCCATTCCTCCGAACCCCAGTCGGACTCGTAGTAAACCTCGGGATCCAGGGCCTTTTCGCCGAGGAAGGACGCAATCGACTCGAGGATGGCGCGGCGGCGGTCCTCCGCGCTGAGCTCGAACATGGCGTCGGCCTTCTCATCCGAGACAAAGCCCACCAGCGTGCCGCGCGGGTCCTCGTGGTTGGTGTTGTCGTAGACCTCCTGCACAATGGCGCCGGCGCCGAAGGCCGTCCCGGACAGGCCGTCTTCGCGCCAGAACGGGCTGCTGTAGACGGCGTGGACCTTGATGACCAGGCCAAGTGACTGGTGCTGGTGCATCTGGTGCTGGCGGCGGGGCAACGGCGGGTTAAAGGACACCCGGGTGTAGAGGTTTGGCGGCACGGCCATGATGACGAAACGTGCGTTCACCGTGGCCCGGTCGGAGACGGCAGTGACACGGTAGCCTCCGCTCGCGTCATTGGCCCAGTTGATGGTGCGGACCGGGCTGCCGAGGACGACGTCGTCGCCCAGTTCCGCGGCCTGCAGCAGCGAAACCTGCTGCATCCCGCCGACAACCCGCTTGTCCAGGATGAAGTCCTCATCCGTGAGGTTGGTGAAGGACCCCGCCGAGGCAGCCATGAGGACGGCCTGCAGGGCGGAGAAGGCGTGGGCCGGTTTGGTCAGCATGCCGCCGGCGATGAACAGGCCGATGTTGTTGCAGGCTTCCTCATCTGTTGAGTTCTGCCGCAGCCAATGGTGAAAGGAGATGGTGTCCAGCTCGCGGGCCTTGGGGTGGGCCCACGGCTCCTCGGGAACCATCTCCGCGGCCAGGGAGTCCAGCAGTGCCGTGAGCTTGTCCATTTCAACGGCGGTGGTTTCGCTGACCGGGAAGGTGTCACCGGTGTACAGGGTGCGCCTGCCGTCCGCGCCAATGTAGACGGATTCGCCGTCGCGGTAGCGGGAATAGGTCTGCAGTCCGAGCTCATCCAGGAGCCCCAGGAGCCCGGTCTGGTCCGGCGAAACCCACTGGCCGCCGATCTCGAGCATGGCCCCGTCAACCGTGTCGGTCCAGGTCCGGCCGCCCACGCGGTCCCGCGCCTCGAGCACCGCCACACTGAGTCCGGCCTTTTTCAGCTCGCGGGCGGCGGTCAAGCCTGACGGGCCGGCTCCTACGATGACGACGTCGCGGTCAAGTTCCAGCATGATGTTCCTCCCCGTGGCCGCTAGAGTGATGCGGACCACAAAATGAATGGCGTTCATTTAGAATGATAGACCTTCCACACGCTTCGGGGAAGACCCTCCGCCTAATGAATTTCGCCCGTAAAGTAGGGGCAGAACGGGCTCACCCCGAACCCGCCAGCCAAACTGAGAAGCCAAGCAGAGAAGAAAGGCCCGGAATGACGGCAGCAACCAGCGCCCCCGCCGATCCGCACGGCCCCGCAGCCAGGCCCCGCCGCCGTGCGGGACGGCCCGCCGCGGCAGTGCTGGACCAGAACGGCATCACCGTGGCGGCCCTGCAGCTGATTGGCAAGAGCGGCTACGACGGGTTCACCATGGCTGCCCTGGCGCGGACCCTCAACGTGGCTCCCTCGGCGCTGTACAACCATGTCTCGTCCAAACGGGACGTGCTGGTCCTCGTCCAGGACCACTTGACCTCGTTCGTGGACGTCACCGCCTTCGAGGCCGGGGACTGGGAACAGGCCGTGAGGGATTGGGCCTGGAGCTACCGCGACGTATTTTCCAAGCACACCCCACTGATTCCCGTCATTGCCGTACTGCCCGTGACCGACGCGCCCAAGACACTGGCCATGTATGAGGCCGTCAGTGCCGGTTTCAGCCGCGCAGGCTTTCCGCAGGAGCGCATTGTCCCGGCCATTGTCGCGATCGAATCGTTCATCTTTGGCTCCGCCTACGACGTCACCGCACCCGCGGACATCTTCGATTCCGGCACCATGGCCGCGTCGACACCGCATTTCACCGCCGCCGTCCAGCGCCTGGCCGAGGAAGGCCATGAAAAACCGGCCGACGTCGCCTTCAAGCTGGGACTCGAGGCACTCCTCGCCGGGCTCGGGGCGCTGCGGGCAGCCTAGCGGTCTTGCCGCGTGGTCTTGCCGCGTGGTCCGCTGCTGCGGAGTCCGCTGCTGCGGAGTTTCCCCACTTTTGACGGACCGGCGCCGCCCCACACCGGCGGGTCGGCGCAACACGCCGGGCCAAGCCTTCGAATGTGGGGAAACCGGGAAACTCCGACGCCGGCTGCCCCCGCGCGGGTTAAACAAAAGAACCCCGGTCCAAGACCGGGGTTCTTTCGATTGCGTGCGCGAGGGGGGATTTGAACCCCCACGCCCTTTCGGACACTGGCACCTGAAGCCAGCGCGTCTGCCGTTCCGCCACTCGCGCGCAACTTCTTCCACTCGGATAGGGCCGGTTTCCCGGACCGCCAACCTCGTAAAAGCAGCGAGATCAAGCATAACGGACAATTGCCGGAAAACACCAATCGAGCCCCAGAGCCCCCTGAATGGGGTCGTTTGCCGGCCACGTTTGCCCCGCGGCCGGGCGTCACGCGGGGACCCGCCGCGGCAGTCCGGGCGGCGGTGTCCGCGCACGTCAGGGCGCGGCGGGCACTCATTTTGACGTCGCCCCGGCGGCGTCCGTTGAGGCCATTCCCAGACACGCCCAGTAGTATCTGATGTAGGAGTGTCCGCTGAGCGCGGGCTCGCAAAAGTTGGAAACCGAGTTCCGGAACGACCGCTGCCCCGCAGCCAACAGGAAAGGAGAAGGACCATGGGATTGCTGGACAAAGTCGAGCGCGGCATCGAAAAGGCCGTCCGCGGAGTCTTCTCCACCGGTTCCCGCGCCCAGGTTGAGCCTGTCGAGATCGCGAGCCGCCTCCGCACCGAGGTGGACAACAAGGCCATCACGATCGCCGCGGGACGCACCCTGGCCCCTAACGTTTTTGACGTACTCCTCAGCAGCGAGGACTTCCAGCGCGCCCAGGAATGGGGCACACCGCTCGCGGAGGAACTGTGCGACGTCGTCATCAACCATGTCCGCAGCCAGGGCTACACCCTCCAGGGCCCGGTCCGGATCAGTTTCCGCCGCGATGAGGAGCACCGCGCCGGGAATTTCGACATCACCTCGCGGACCGAGAAAGCCTCCGCCCCTTCCGTCCCGGCGCAGCCGGGTATTCACGGCAACGTACCCGCGGCTCCGACACGCCAGCCGGCGCAGCTTCAGCCTGTGCTGGACATCGACGGCCAGCGCTATTCGCTGAACGCGCCCTCAATCGTCCTCGGACGGTCCTCCGAAGCAGACATCCTTATTGACGACACCGGCGTTTCGCGCCGCCACCTGGAAATCCGGACTGGGCCTGGTACGGCCCAGGCGATCGATCTCGGCTCCACGAACGGCAGCTACGTCAACGGCCAAAAGATCGTAGGCAGTTCGGATCTTGCTGACGGCGCCACGATCATGATGGGACGAACCAAAATCATCTTCCGCCTACTGCCCGCCCACCCAGGCGGCCACGCATGAGCGAATTGACCATCACGGCCCTGCGTTTCGGGTTCCTCATCCTCCTGTGGGTGCTGATCTTCAGCATTGTCTCGGCCATGCGCCGCGACCTGATGATCGGCCGCAAGGCGGCGGCCGGTGCCCCCACGGCACGCCAGGTGCGCAAGAATCCTTCCCTTGCTGAACCGCCGCCCGCCCCCGTCAAACAGCAGGCCCGCCAGCTGATCGTGACCGAGGGGCCGTTGAAGGGCACCACCATCGCCCTCGCGGCGAGCCCCATCCTCCTTGGCCGGGCACAGGAAGCCACCCTGGTCCTGGAGGACGACTACGCCTCGGGCCGCCATGCCCGCCTGTTCCCGCAGGGCAGCCGCTGGTTCATCGAGGACCTCGGCTCCACTAATGGCACATATCTGGCAGACCAGCAGCTGACCCGGGCCCTCCCGGTGGAGCTGGGCGTCCCCGTGAGAATCGGCAAGACGGTCATCGAATTGAGGCCGTAGCCGTGGCTGCCCCGGAATTTCCCGCAGACAGGGCCGAAGGCAAGCCAACTGCCCCGAAGCGGCCGCTCATCATGCGCTACGCCGCGCGGTCAGACGTCGGCCGCATACGCGCCAAGAATGACGACTCCGCCTACGTCGGCCGGCACCTCGCCGTCGTTGCCGACGGCATGGGTGGCCATGCCGGCGGCGACGTCGCCTCCGCCGCGACCGTCCTGGACATGATCCACCTGGACCATGACGACTACGACGGCGACGCCGGGACCGTGCTCGCCGACGAAATCCAGACGGCCAACTCCCTGCTGTCCGAACTGGTGCACATGAATCCCAAGCTCGCCGGGATGGGCACCACGGTCACGGCCCTGCTCCTCGCCGAAGGAAAGCTCCACTTCGCCCACATCGGCGACTCCCGGGCCTACCGGCTGCGCGACGGCGAGTTCGAACAGGTCAGTGTCGACCACACCTTTGTCCAGCGGCTCATCGATGAGGGCAGGCTCCGCCCCGAAGAGGCCGAAACGCATCCGCACAAGAACGTCCTCATGCGCGTGCTCGGCGACGTCGATGCCAGCCCGGAGCTTGATCTTGACACACTGGCAGTCCAGGCCGGGGAACGATGGCTGCTCTGCTCGGACGGCCTGAACTATGTGGCCGGCCACGTCGTGGAGCGCACCGTCCGGGAGACGAAGGACCTGGGCGAATGCGCCGAACTGCTGGTTGAACTCACGCTGGAGGCCGGCGCCCCGGACAACGTGACCGTGGTGGTACTCGACATCGCCGAGCCGACACGCGATGACGTCCGGACCGCCGCCGTCGACGTCGTGCCCGCGCCCGCAGCGGCCGCCGGGACGTCAGCGCCCGCCGCCCCGGCCGGACCCCTGGCCGGGCCCCTGGCCGGGAGCACCGTTGGTGCCGCGAAAACCCCCGGCGAGTCCGTAAACGAGTCCGTAAAGAAGGACAACTCCGTCCAGGACACCGGGCCCGCCGCGCTGGCCGCCGCGGCAGGAGCCTCGGGGCCGCCGGCCGACCCGGCCGCAGGGTCCCCGGCCGACGGCACATCGCCGGCCGCCGCCACACAGAAGGCCGCCGAGGGCAAGGAACCCGAGACCACCACCGACCCGCATCTGGGCGAACACCTCTCGGCCGAAGTCCTGCGGGAAGAACTCTCCATGCGCCCGCACGAACTTGTCGGGGCCGCCGCCGCAGCAGCGGAATCAGGGTCCATTCCTTCCATCGCCGGACGCACCGTGGCCCGGCGCGCGGCCACGGTCCTCACGCACAAGTCCGAACAGGACCGCGAGGAGGCAGACGACTTCAGGCCCGCCGGACGGCCGCGCCGGTGGCTTACCGTATCCATTGCCGCCGCGATCGTCGCGCTGCTGGCCGTCGGACTCTGGCTTGGCTACGCCTGGACCCAGACGCGCTACTACATCGGCGAACACGATCAGCATGTGGCCATCTTCAACGGCGTCTCCCAGCGTCTCGGACCCATCCAGCTTTCCACTCTCGAAGCGGTAACCGATATCAAGATGTCCGACCTTCCCGAATTTTCGCAGCAGCGGGTGCGCCAGACTGTGCCCGCCCGCGACCTCTACGACGCGCAGCGGATCGTCAAAAACCTGGAACGCACCGGCACGACCGCCCCGGCCGATGAATGCCTCACCCCGTCCCCCGCAGCGACGGCCGCCGGTGCCACCCCCTCCCCCGGCACCACGGCCAAGCCGGGCTCCACGGCGTCGCCAAGTGCCACAGCCTCCCCTGGAGCGGCCAAGCCGTCGCCATCCGCCACCCCGACTACGAATTGCGAGGGGGCCAAATGACACCCATCGACCCCGTGCCCAGGCCACGACGAAACGTGGAGCTTGTCCTCCTGGTCCTCGCCCTCGCCGTAGGGATTGGTGCCCAGGCACTCGTGGGCGTGGACCGGCAAAAAGCGTTTGACACCGACTTCTGGTTCCAGTCCGGACTCCTGGCGTTGGCCGCCCTCGCCTTCCATGTGGTGCTGCGGCTCCGCGCAAAATATGCCGACCCGGTAATACTTCCGCTCGTGGTCGCCCTTAACGGGCTGGGCCTGGCCATGATCCACCGGCTGGACAGGGTGGGCGAAGACACCGGCAACAACCAGCTGCGCTGGACCCTGGTGGCCATGGCGGTCGCGATCGCGGTCATTTGGTTCCTCAAGGACCACCGGATCCTGCGCCGCTTCACCTATATCTCCCTGGCCATCAGCGCCGTGCTCCTCATCCTGCCGCTGGTTCCCGGCGTCTCCGCCGGAGAGGTCCTGGGTGCCAGCGTCTGGATCAAGATCGGTTCCATGACCTTCCAGCCGGGTGAAATCGCCAAGATCACGCTGGCCATCTTCTTCGCCGGCTATCTGTCGTCGAACCGGGACCTCATCCTGCTGGCGGGCCGCAAGATCGGCCCGGTGCAGTTCCCGCGGTTCAAGGACATGGGCCCCATGATCACCGCCT
The DNA here is from genome assembly GCF_056393985.1 of Arthrobacter sp. 10T425. Classification (NCBI taxonomy): domain Bacteria; kingdom Bacillati; phylum Actinomycetota; class Actinomycetes; order Micrococcales; family Micrococcaceae; genus Arthrobacter; species Arthrobacter sp. 10T425. Next base: position 52,497 of record NZ_JBFTGZ010000010.1, read on the forward strand.
GGCTCGTGAGCATCGGCGTGCTGGTCTTCCAGCGTGACCTGGGATCCTCGATCCTGTTCTTCGGCCTGTTCCTCGTCATGATCTACGTCGCCACGAGCCGCATCAGCTGGGTGATCATCGGCCTCGTGCTGATTGCCGTCGGCGGCGTCGTCGCTGCCCGCGTGTTCTCGCACGTGGCCCTGCGGATCGACGGCTGGCTCAACGCGTTCACCGATGAGGTCTACGGCCGGCAGTTCGGCGGCAGCCTCCAAATTGTCGAGGGCCTGTTCGGCATGGCCAACGGCGGCCTGGTCGGCACCGGCCTCGGCCAGGGCCGGCCCAACCTCGTCCCCTTCGCCAACAGCGACATGATCATCGCCTCCTTTGGCGAGGAACTGGGCCTGATCGGCGTCTTCGCGATCGTCCTGATGTACCTGCTGCTGTTCACCCGGGGCTTCCGCGCCGCGCTGGGCACCCGTGACGCGTTCGGCAAACTGCTCGCCACCGGGCTCTCCTTCGCGATCGCGCTGCAGTGCTTTGTGGTGATCGGCGGCGTGACGCGCCTGATCCCCCTGACCGGACTTACGACGCCGTTCCTCGCCGCCGGCGGGTCCTCGCTCCTGGCGAACTGGATCATTGTGGGTCTGCTGCTCATGATTTCGCACTCCGCGCGCGGCCCGGTGGATACAACGCCGTTGCCGCCCGGCCAGGAACCCGGTGCGCGCAAGAACTTCCCCGTGCTGCCTGCCAAACCGGCGCCGGATCCCCGTAACAGTCCCGACGCACCCACCGAGGCGGTGAAACAGCTGTGAACCAGGCCATCCGCAATTCATGGATTGCCGCCATCGCGATGTTCGTGCTGATCTTCGGCGCGCTCAGCTATGTGCAGGTGGTTGGCGCCGACGAGCTTAAGGCCAACGCCTGGAACAGGCGCGCCATCCTGCAGAACTACTGCAACGACCGCGGTGCGATCATTGTCGGCGGCACCCCGGTGGCAGAGTCCGTGCCCGCCACGGAAAGCTGCAAATTCCAGCGGACCTACTCCCAGCCCGAACTCTACGCGGGCGTCACCGGCTACTTCTCCAAGAACTACGGCCTCACCGGACTCGAGAAGTCCATGAACGATGTCCTGGCCGGCAGCTCGGACCAGCAGTTCCTGGACCGGGTGGGCCAGTTGTTCCTCGGCAACCAGCCCAAGGGCGCGTCCGTGGAGCTTACCCTGGACCCCAAGCTCCAGAAGCTGGCGTACGACCTCATCCCGGACGGCATTCGCGGGCACATCGTTGTCACCAACCCGAAGACCGGCGCGGTCCTGGCCATGGTGTCCAAACCGTCCTATGACCCCAACCTGATTGCCACCCAGGACGCTGCCGCCGAACAGGCCAACTACACCGAGCTGAACCAGGTCCCCGGGATCAACCTGAACCAGAACGTCTCTGGACCCACGGGCGAGCTGCTGGCACCGGGATCGGTGTTCAAGCTCATCGACACCTCTGCGGCGCTGAAATCGGGCAAGTACAACAAGGACAGCGACCTGCCCAACCCGGCCGAGATGTCCTTCCCCGGCATCGACTACAAGCTGCCCAACTACGCGGGCGGCAACTGCTACACACGCACGACGGCGTCGTTCGCGTTTGCCCTGCAGCAGTCCTGCAACACACCGTTCGCCAGCATCGCCCTGGACCTGAAGCAGAAAGCCATCGCGGACGAGGCGGAGAAATTCGGCTTCGGCCAGGACTTCGGCGACCAGCTCAAGCTGGACAGCGCCCCAAGCTTCTTCCCGACCGAACCGCTGGACGACGCCGGGCTGGCGCAGTCCTCGATCGGCCAGCGCGACGTCCGCGCGACGCCGCTGCAGATCAACACCATGACGGCGGCGATCGCCAACGACGGAGTGCAGATGCAGCCGAACCTGATCAAGGCCGTACGCGCCCCCGACCTGCGGACGATCAACGAACCGAAACCCCAGGCCCTGCGCACCGCCACGACTCCGGAGATCGCACGGCAGATCAACGAGTGGATGGTCAGCGTTGTCGACGACGGCATCGCACACCGTGCGGCCGTGCCCGGTGTCCAGGTGGCCGGCAAGACCGGTACCGCGGAACTCGGCAACGGCCTGAACAATTCTTGGTTTACCGGGTTTGCCCCGGCAAATGACCCGCAAGTGGCCGTCACCATCGTCATGGAAGGCGTAGACATCACCACTGGCGCAAACCTAACCAGTCCGAACGCGAAGAAGATTTTTGAGGCGGTGTTGAATAAGTGAGGCCTACTTCGGGAATCACCCTCGGCGGCAGATTCCAGCTGACCACGCGCATTGCGATCGGCGGCATGGGAGAAGTCTGGAAAGCCAAAGACCTGATCCTTGGCCGCATCGTCGCCATCAAGGTGCTCAAGGAGGAATACACGGGCGACCCCGGTTTCCTGCAGCGCTTCCGCGCCGAGGCACGCCATACCGCCCTGCTGAACCACGTGGGCATCGCCAACGTCTTCGATTACGGCGAGGAAGAGGGTTCCGCCTACCTGGTCATGGAACTGGTTCCGGGCCAGCCGCTGAGCAGCATCATCGAGCACGAACAGGTGCTTTCCCCGGACCGCACCCTTTCGATGATCGCCCAGACGGCGCGGGCCCTGGCAGTCGCCCACGCCCAGGGCCTCGTGCACCGCGACATCAAGCCGGGGAACCTGCTCATCACCCCCGACGGCCGCGTCAAGGTCACCGACTTCGGCATCGCGCGCCTGGCCGACCAGGTTCCGCTGACCCAGACCGGCCAGGTGATGGGCACCGCCCAGTACCTGGCACCCGAACAGGCCACGGGGCAGACTGCCACCGGAGCCTCGGACATCTACTCCCTCGGCGTCATCGGCTACGAGTGCCTCACGGGCCACCGGCCGTTCTCCGGGGAATCCCAGATCGCCATCGCGCTGGCCCAGGTCAACGATGCGCCTCCGCCCCTGCCGGACACGCTGCCCAGGCCCGTCCGCGCCCTGCTGATGTCCATGCTGGCCAAGGATCCGAAGAACCGCCCGGCCGACGCCATCAAGCTGTCCGAGGCGGCCGAGGCCATCCGCAACGGTGATATCGCCGCCGCACACGCAGCCGTACCGGGCATGCTGCTTTTCGAGGCAGCCACCGGGCCCATCACGGCCCCCGTCGACGTCCCCACAGCGGCCACCAGCGTCATTGGCTCCAGCGCCGCGGAGGACAAGTCGACGTCGGCGACGTCCGCGCTGCCCGTCGTGGGCGCCGCCGGTGCAGGTGCGGCCGCGGGCCTGGCAGCAGGCGCTGCCGCAGCCAGCGGCTACGGCGCCCGCAACGCTCTCAACCGCGCCGATGCCCTGGCGGCCGAGCGAAGCTGGGTGCAGGAAGAGGAGGAAGAAGACTACGACGAGCCGGAGGAGGAGCCGAAGCGCCGCGGACGCAGCCCGTGGACGTGGCCGCTGATTGCGCTGATCCTGCTGGTGGTGTTCGCCCTGGTCGGTGTGGTCCTGAGCCAGGCCGGCAGCCTCTTCCCCTCGCAGGGTCCGGCCACGAGCAGTGCCACGTCCAGCATCGCGAAACCGAGCAGTGCCACGCCGTCGGCGTCGTCGGCTTCCCCGACCGAGACCCCCACCCCCACGCCCAGCTCAGCGACACCCACCGAATCCACCCCGGCCGCGGTCAACCTGATCCCGGACGCCTACCTCGGGCGGCCGTACAACGATGTCCGCAATGAGCTGATTGGCAAGGGGCTGCAAGTCACCGGTGTCGAGGTCGTCAACGACGCGACGCCAGGCACCGTCACCAACATCGATCCCTCCGGTGCCGTCCAGCCGGGCACCACCATCACGGTCAGCTACTCCAAGGGCCCGGAAATGGTCGACGTCCCGTCCATCAAGGCGGGCGCCAGCGAGGCTGAAGTCCAGCAGGCAATCCAGGACGCCGGGCTGCGCTGGGCCAAGGGAGCCGACGTCAGTCCCACGAACAAGAAGGAAGATCCGGGCACTTTCGTGAGCTCGCAGCCTCCTTCCGGGTCCAAAGTGACCGCGGGAAGCGTCGTGACCTACCACCTCGCCAAGGCCACGGCCGCATCCCCTTCACCTTCAGCTACCAAGTCCGGACCCTAAACGATCATGAGCAATACACCCCGCACTCCGTCGCACAGGGAGGAACGCCCGGCGAACACGCAGCGCGTCCTCAGCGGGCGCTATGAGCTGGGTGAGCTGATCGGCCGTGGCGGCATGGCGGATGTTTTCCGCGGCCTCGATACCCGGCTGGGACGTACCGTGGCCGTCAAGCTGCTGCGCCCGGACCTGGCCCGGGATCCGCAGTTCCAGGCCCGCTTCAAGCGCGAGGCCCAGGCTGTCGCGGCACTCAACCACCCCTCGATTGTGGCTGTCTTCGACACCGGGGACCACGCGGTCCCCGGTGATCACGACGACAGCGTCCGGGTGCCCTACATCGTGATGGAGTTCGTTTCCGGCAAGACCATCCGCGACATGGTGCGGGCCAAGGACGTCACCATCGACCAGGCGATCGACTTCACCCTGGGCGTGCTGTCCGCGCTCGATTACAGCCACAAGGCCGGGATCGTGCACCGCGACATCAAGCCCGCCAACGTGATGTTTTGCCCCGATTCAAACAGCGTCAAGGTCATGGACTTCGGAATCGCCCGCGCCATTGCGGATTCGTCCGCCACCATGACACAGACGCAGGCCGTCGTCGGCACGGCACAGTACCTGTCCCCGGAACAGGCCCGGGGCGAAGCCGTCGACGCGCGCAGCGACCTGTACTCCGCCGGATGCCTTCTCTACGAGATGCTGACCGGCCGGCCGCCGTTCATCGGCGACAGCCCCGTCTCCGTGGCCTACCAGCACGTTCGTGAGATCCCCGAGCCCGCCAGCAGCCTCAATCCCGAAGTCTCCGCCGCGCTGGACAGCGTGTTGATTAAGGCGCTGCAGAAGAACCGCGCAGACCGTTTCCAGGACGCCGCCGCCTTCCGCCGCGCCCTGCGGGCCGCGCGCAGCGGCGTTCCGGTGACGGCGCCGTCCGCCAGCGAGGCCCCCACCGACCCCACCAACGAGGTTCCCCGGCACGACCCCCTGGCGCCCACGGCAGCTTTCTCCCTGACCGGCGCCAAGTTCCTCGACGATTCCCCCGGCGGCCGGCTGCGGCCCGCCGAAGAAATACCCGACGACGAGGAAGTGCTGCAGCCGGCGGGCACCGAACTCTATGGCATTGCGGACACCGGCAGCCTGCCGCTGGCGCTGCCGGTCGAACGCGAGCACACCCCGCGCCAGAAGACGCGCCGCCGCACCTGGATCGCGACGCTCGTGGTCCTCACACTGCTGGTGCTGGCCGGCGGCGGCCTGTGGCTGTACAACCTCATGAATCAGGCCCCGCCGCAGGCAACCAAGGTACTGGTTCCCACGGTGACGTCCCTGACGGAATCAGAGGCCCTGCAAAGGCTGTACAACGCAGGTTTCAAGCCACAGCTCCAACGGCTGCAGCACGAGAGCATTCCCAAAGGCACCGCGATTGGCACCGTGCCGACGTCGGGGAGTTCCATGGACGCCAACTCGGACATCATCCTCAACATCTCCGAGGGCCCCAGCGCGATCACCATTCCGACGGATCTGCCCGGCCGGACCGAGGCGGCAGCCCGCGATCTTCTCCACCAAACGGGGCTGACTGGCGCCCTCACCACCAAGATGTCCAACAACCCCACGGTTCCGGTCGGCATTGTCATCACCACCAACCCGGCCCCCGGCCAGATTGTGGCCGTGGCGGACGCGGTCGAAATCGTCGTCTCCACCGGCAAGGTGGCTGTGCCGCAGCTGATCGGGCTGCCGCTGGCGGAGGCGGAGGCGAAACTGAAGGAACAGGGCCTGGTGCTCAAGGCCACCGAGGTGGAGAACTCCCAGGTGGCTCCGGGCAAGGTGACAGGCCAGGCCGATGCCGCGGATTCGCTCGTCGAACAGGGCAAGACCATTACCGTGACCGTGGCGAAGGCACCGGCGCCGCCGCCGCCCCCGCCGTCGCCCACACCGACGCCGACCAAGAGCGCGTCCAAAGAGGACGCGGCCCTGGGCGGACTGTTCCCCTAACCCGGTCGGGAAAAACCTAAGGTGCCGGCTACCGCCGCGCCCGCGCTTTCAGTGCCTGCCGGGTCAGTGTTTGATGAGCGGGCTCAGGTCCGCTGCCCGTTCGGCAGCGCCCGCCATGCCCAGTGACTCCAGCCAGTTGCCGAGCATCTGGTAGCCGCCTTCGGTCAGGACGGATTCCGGGTGGAACTGGACGCCGCACAGCGGGGCGGTGCGGTGCTGCAGGCCCATCACCACACCGGTGCCCGTTTCCGCGGTGATCTCCAGGACCTCCGGGATGCTCTCGCGGACAGCGGCCAGCGAATGGTAGCGGGTGGCCGTGAGGGGCGACGGGAGCCCCGCAAAGACGCTGGTTCCATGGTGTTCGACGAGGGAAGTCTTGCCGTGCATCAGTTCGGGAGCGTGCGTCACGGTTCCGCCGTAGGCCTCCGCCAGCGCCTGGTGCCCCAGGCAGACACCCAGCATGGGCTTGTCGTAGCTGCCGCACCACTTGATCAGCTCAATGCAGACGCCGGCCCCGGCTGGATTCCCCGGACCGGGAGAGATAAGGACCCCGTCCCGCGCCTCGGCCATTTCGATCGCCTCGGCGAGCGTGACGTCGTCGTTGCGGACTACGGTGGTCTCCGCACCGAGCTCCTGGAGATAGCCGACCAGGGTGTAGACAAAGCTGTCGTAGTTGTCTACGACCAGGATCTTCGTTGTGCTCATGGGTGCCTTGCCGAACCAATCGTTGAATCTGTTAACTGGGTGAATTGCGCCAGCCAGGGAAAAAGGAACTGAACCATCAATACCAGTGCTCCGGCCGCCAGCACCAGCGCGGTCGCAATCCTGAGCCACAAGGGCCCGGGAAGGCGGCGGAAAAGCCAGCCATACATTCGTCAGCCTTCCCCGGCCGCGCGGGCCGCCCGGGAAATTTCAGCCGGCGGTCCAGCCGAAAGGGACTGCCACCGCTCCAGCAGGGCGTAGGCCACAAAGCGTTCCTCGGAGCCAAACCGCGGGTTGCAGCTCGTCATGGTCAGGTAGCTCTCTGTCGGCGCGGCGCCCGGCCGCATCGGCACCGGCAACAGCACATCGGTCCGCGAGGGGAGGACTGTCTGGCTGTTCCGGAACACGTAGACATAGTAGCCCTCACGGGTCTGGACGTAGATCCGGTCCCCGGGCACCAGGGCGTCGATATGGTCCAGGACGGCGCCGTGGGTCTGCCGGTGCCCTGCCAGGGCGAAGTTTCCCGCAGCCCCTGGCATGGCCGTGCCCTGATAGTGCCCGATGCCCAGAGTGTCCAACACCGCCGGAGTGGTTCCCTGAACGATTGGACGCGTGTATCCGGCGCCGAAACGGGGAACATACAGGATGCCGATGGTCGCGCCCTCGGCCGGTTCGGGCGCGACGGCGGGATCCGGGGCAACAGCCGACGGCAGAGGCGGCGCTGCGGGAGCGGCTGTTCCAATCCCGCGGGCAAAGTCGTGCACCGCCTCGCGCTGCCGGGCGTCGGAGGCCACATTCGTCCACCACAACTGCCAGGCTACAAAGAGCAGGACAATGACGCCCACGGTCAGGAGCAGCTCGCCCGCGACGTGGATGGAGCGCAGGAGCAGCCCGCGGCGGCTGCGCGCCGTCCGGCCGGATTCCTGCTCCAACTCCAGCACTGCGGGTTCTCCTCCAGGACGGTTGCGCGGGTCCACGGCGTGGCCGGAACTACAGCTAGAATTGTGCGACACAAGAATTCAAGCTCGACCAAGAGCACGTTGGCCGGCGGGGGCTCGCTTCCTGCAGGATACCAAGCCACGTTGGCCGCTCTTGTTCCAGCCCGCCAAGGAGGATCAGTGCCCGAGTCGAAGCCGCGTAAAAGGACTGCCCGTGTGGCCCCGCAGACTTCTGCCGCGGAGGCCTACAAGCCCAATCCGGTCTGGTTCAAGCCCGTCATGTTTGGCCTGATGATCATTGGCCTGCTGTGGATCATCACGTTCTACATCACAGAGGGCGCCTTCCCGGTTCAGGCTTGGGGCTCGTTGAACATCGTCGCCGGCTTCGGAATCGCGATCATCGGCTTCCTGATGACCACACGCTGGCGTTCCTGACACCAGGCCCGCGCGGCGCAGATCCCTGACGGGCCGGTACACACAGTGTGCCGGCCCGTCGCCGTTAACCCACAGCACTAGTCCCGGCCCAGCGAAGGAATCCAGATGACCCCGGCAGTAAACGGCTCGACCATTGGCGACGACGGACTGGCGCGGCCGGCGTGGGCCGCCGTGGATCCCATGCTGCGCGAGTATTACGACTCCGAATGGGGCATGCCCGTCCGGGACGAACAGGGCCTCTACGAACGCATCAGCCTCGAGGGATTCCAGGCGGGGCTTTCATGGGCGACGATCCTGCGCAAGCGGCCCGCTTTCCGCGCGGCGTTCAAGGAGTTCGACCCGGAACTGGTGGCGCGCTTCACGGACGCCGATGTGGAGCGGCTCATGCTCGATGCCGGGATCGTCCGGAACCGGCTGAAGATCCAGGCAACCATCACCAATGCCCGCGCTACTCTGGCGTTGAGGGACGACGGCGGCCTGGCTGACTTCGTATGGGCGTTCCAGCCGCCCGCCACACCCCGGCCGAACTCCCTGGATGAGGTCCCCACCACCTCGGCCGAGTCCGTCGCGCTCTCCAAGGCGCTGCGCAAGAAGGGCTTCGCCTTCGTGGGGCCCACCACGATGTTCGCGCTCATGGAGGCCATCGGAATGGTGGACACCCATCTGCTGGACAGCCACCGGCGCGGGTCATCGGGCGTCTGGCCACATTGACCCGGCGGCGACCCGGCGAGGTCCCGCCTCATTATCCACAGCTGTGCACAAGTCTGGGGAAACTTATCCACACTGTTCATAAGTTTCCGGGTCTTCATGCGGTTCAGCCGGGTTCCGAGGCCACAGCGGGGCGCAAAGCCACTGTTGAGATCCCCGGACGGTTCTGAATTACACGGCTGTAAGTTATTAACAGTGTGGATTTCCTGTGGACAAGTTCCCCGATCCCGGCAACAGGCCGCGGATGGCACCGCGGTCCCGCCGCACGGCCGGCTCACGGCAGCCTCGGGGCCGCCTCGGGGCAGGCCGGCCGCCCGCCGTTGTGGCCCGTCCCGACCACAGCTGCACCGGGCGAGTTATCCACTTAATAACAGCTCACTACCCACAAGTTATCCACAGCTGGGGATAACAGCCGGCGCATCGGAGCCGCAACCCCCTCTGCCGGGCCATGAGCCGGGTTAAATCCCGCGGATGCTCAGACCATCAAGTTATTAACACTGTGAATAACCCTGTTGAAACACACACCGCGGCCGTCCCACGGCCCGTCGCGACCTGCCGCCGCCGCGCGCGGGCCCTGTGGGGGCGACAGTGCTGGGAGAACGTCGGGGAGACGCGGCGCCGCCTGGAGGTCCTGAGGCACCGGTCCCTGGCGTGCCCGTGGCACCGTTCTGTGGAGTACTCCCTGGAGTGCCAGCGGCGCAGGGCCGGAACAGGGCTGGTGCCGCCCAGCGCCAGGTAACAGGGCCTGGGCGGGCAAAGTTGTCCACTTACTCACAGGGCAACCCACAGAAGTTATCCACAGGTGTGGAGATCGGGTCGGCAGCATCGCCTGCAAGCTGGATAATCGCCAGCCCGGGCGGTCAGAACCGGGTCGTCACAGTGAACTACACGCTTGTAAGTTATTAACAATGTGGATAACCGCTGTGGAAAACTCTCGGATCCGCACCTGTGATTCAGGTTCGGGGCGCGGCCCGGGTGTACAGGGGGAAAGACCCACAAAGCGGAGGGAACAGCCAAGGAACACCAGCGAGGGAAACACTGCAAAAGAGTGAAGGGGCCGGGCGTTCAATTCCGGCCGGTTACGGCCGATTGCGGCCGGGGACTTCGGCAGGAGCGGGCTAAGCGCCGGCGCCGGCCATCCGCACGACGGACACGGCGATCACCAGGGCCAGGACCACCGCGAGGCCGATGGCCTGCAGCAGGGTCTGCCGCGGGCCGCGGGGGGTGTAGGCAATCACGGCGGCGCTCAGGGCGCCGGTGACGAGGCCGCCAAGATGGGCCTGCCAGGCGATCTGCGGGACCATGAAGCCGATGACGCCGTTGATGGCAATCAGGACCAGGAGCTGGCGGACTTCGCCGCCGCGCTGGCGCTGGACCACCAGCAGGGCGCCGAACAGGCCGAAGATGGCGCCGGAGGCGCCGACGAGGCCCACCGGGCCGTTCAGCGGATACACCGGGGTCAGCAGGAGGAAGCCGACGGAGCCTCCGACGGCCGAGAGCAGGTAGATGGCCAGGAAGCGGGCGTGGCCCAGCAGCGGCTCGAGGATCTGGCCGAATATCCACAGCGTGTACATGTTCAGGACGATGTGGAGCAGGAATCCCTGCGAGTGCAGGAACGCCGAGGTGAGCATCCGCCACGGTTCAACGCCGGTCAGGGCGGGAGCGTAGGCCAGTTGCTGGTAAATCCCGTCGTTGGGGACTATCCACTGCAGCGCATAGACAAGGGCACACAGCGCGATGATCACGTAAGTGACCACGGGTTTGCCGGCGGTCACGGCGCCGCCGTAGACGGTCCTGACGGCCGGCGTCGTGCGCTTGGTTTCGTTGACACAGTCAACGCATTGGAATCCGACGGCGGCCGCCCGCTGGCAGTCGGGGCACGCAGGGCGCCCGCACCGCTGGCAACGCACATAGGCGGGCCGGTCCGGGTGTCTGGGGCATACCGGGACCTCTGCGGACGGCTCTGCCGCCGGAATTCCGTAGCTCATGGTGGTGGGTTAGAGCTTTTCGATGTCAATGCTGTTAATGGTGACATCCTCGACGGGGCGGTCGCCCATGCCGGTGCGGACGCCTTCGATCGCGTCGACGACCTTCTTGGATTCGTCATCGGCGACCTCACCGAAGATGCTGTGCTTGCCCTGCAGCCAGCCGGTGGGGATGGTGGTGATGAAGAACTGCGAGCCGTTGGTGCCGCGGCCCATCTGGACGCCGGCGTTGGCCATGGCCAGCTTGTACGGCTCGTTGAAAGTCAGTTCCGGGTGGATCTCATCGTCGAACTTGTAGCCCGGTCCACCGGTGCCGCGGCCCAGCGGATCGCCGGCCTGGATCATGAAGTCCTTGATGATGCGGTGGAAGATGGTGCCGTTGTAGAGCGGCGTGCCGGTCTTGTCCTCGCCCGTTTCCGGGTGGGTCCAGGCCTTCTCACCGGTGGCCAGCCCGACGAAGTTGTCGACGGTCTTCGGCGCGTGGTTGCCAAAGAGGTTGACGACGATGTCGCCGAGGCTCGTGTGGATGGTGGCTTTTGCGGTTGCGTTGGCAGTCATAGGGCCCATTCTTCCATGACGGCTACGCCCGCATAGGGCCGCACAGTCAGTTCCGCGCTGGGTGAAATCCACTGGAAATCGGCCTGAAGAATAGCCGGTGCGTTCCTAGACACGTAGGCTAACAGCAGAACCGTCACATTAATCGGGAGGTAGTTGTGAAGAAAACGGATCGTATTGCCCGTGACTTGGAGCAGTCAGTCAGCACCGGAGTAGACAGCGCCAAGGATTGGGCGGCCCCGCGGGTTGAGGCTGCCGTGAACTGGGCTGTTCCCCGCCTGCAGCACGGACTGGACACCGCCTCTCCCAAGATCCAGGAGGGCCTCAAGTCGGCGGCCCACAATCTGGCCGGCGGCGTTGCCACTGTCACTCCCCGCCTTCAGGATGGCCTGGCTCAGCTGGCGCCGAGGATCCACGATGCCGCGGACAGCGCTACCCCGCGCCTGCACGAAGCTGTGGACAAGGCAGCCCCGGTCATCGCCAATGCACGCGACCGGGTTGTTGTCGAGTACCTGCCCAGGCTTTCCGACCAGATCGGGCAGGCTTCCGTGGCCGTCCACCGCACGTTGGAAAACGCCCCGGCCCACGTGGACGCCGTCGCACAGAAGCTTGTTGATTCCGGTGTTGTCACCGGCGTCCAGACGCAGGCCCAGGCCGTCAAGGGACACGCCAAGAAGGCAGGCAAGAACGCCAGCAAGAACATCAAGGCGGCCGCCAATGAGGTCACCAAGACGGCTAATGCCAAGCTCGCCAAGCAGCAGAAGCCCAAGCACCGCGGCCTGCTGATCTTCGGCATCATCGCTGCCGCCGTTGCAGCCGGTGTCGCCGCCTGGCGGGCGTCCAGGCCGGTGGAGGACCCCTGGAAGGTACCGACGCCGGTAAAGCCCGCCCCCACGGCCGCCCCGGCCGGCGAATCGCTGAAGGACGCCGCCGACAAGGCCGGTTCCGCGACTGTAGCGGCAGCGGACTCCGCGGCTGAGGCATCCAAGGAGGCTTCCGATTCCGCAGCCACCGCGGCGGACAAAGCCGCGGAAACGGCCAAGGACGCCGCCGGCAACGCCGCTGAGGCCGCCGACAAGGTTGCTACCGACGCCAAAACGGCCGTACGCAACATCGCGGCCAGCCTGAACAACGGCGCAGACAAGCCCGGCAAGTAGAACCTGGCCGGCACAGGCCGGCTGAGTCGAGACCCTGCGCCGGGCAGTCCCGCTGCCGGCAGGTGACCTGCACTCTCCCAAGGAGGGATTCCGCCACGGTGCGGGATCCCTCCTTTTGTTTGACGCGGCCTCCGCAGGCACGTCACGGTCCGGCTTGAAACGCCAGGCTAGATGCTAAATTTGTGGTGATGTCACCCCATAGATCACCCCAGGATGCCTTGCTCCTTGCTCCGCCGCCGGCTGTGTCTATCGTCATCCCGGCGTACAACGAGGAAAGCGTCATCCGGCAGTGTCTGATCGCCGCGGTTTACCAGTCGGTGCCCGCCCACGAAATCATTGTGGTGGACAACCTGTCCAAGGACCGCACGGCGGAAATCGTGCGGCAGATGCAGCTGGAGTATCCGGAGAGCCCGATCATCCTGCTCAGCCAGGACCGCGACCAGGGGCTCATCCCCACACGCAATTTCGGTTTGGACCATGCCACGGGCGATATCCTCGGCCGGATCGACGCCGATTCCGTGCTGGAACCGGACTGGGTGGAGCAGGTGCAGAAGGCTTTCGCCGACGAGTCTGTGCACGCTGCGACCGGTCCGGTGGTCTATTACGACATGCCCATGCGCCGGTTCGGGCTCAAGGCCGACGACAAAATGCGCCAACTGATGCTCAGGCTTGCCAAGCACCAGTATCACTTCCTCTTCGGTTCCAACATGGCAATGCGCCGCTCGGCCTGGGAGACCATCCGCACAGAAGCTTGCCGCGACGAGCGGGACGAGATGCACGAGGACATCGATCTGTCGCTGCACCTGGCCGACCACGAGCTCCGGATCCAGTACTGGCCGCAGATGATCTCGGGCATGTCGGCCCGGCGGCTGGAGGACTCGCCGCGGGATTACCGCTACTACGTGACGCGCTTTGACCGCACCTACAAGGCCCACAACGTCAAGAAGATGGCACTGAAGGCGCCCATGGTGGTCTTCTTCTCGGTCTACTTCCCGGCGAAACTGCTCCGTGCCATCCACACGGTCAACGTTCCCCAGCCGGCCCGCCGCGGCGGCCAATAGCGGCCAATGACGGCGGCCACGCGGCCACCGGGAGATGCGGCCGCCGGGAGCGGCCTAGTCGGTGCCGAGCTCCGCCAGCCGCTCTTCACCGGCTCCCTCGCCCGTTCTCCGGGCGGAGCGTGAGCCTCGCTGCCCCAGGACCACGACGGCGAGCCCCACTAGGATCATCGCCAGCCCCGCGTAGGTTCCGGCCGGCAGCGTCTCGTCCAGGAAGGCTGCGGCCAGGAGCGCCGCTCCGGGGATTTCCAGCAGGATGATCATGGACACCAGCAGCGGGCTCATGGTCGCCAGCAGATAGTTGAACGCGGTGTGCCCCACCAGCTGTGCGCACACGGTAATGGCGAGGATCCCCAGCCAGCCGGTGGCTTCGAACCCTGCCAGCGGCTGTCCAGCCAACAGCGCCATCCCCGCCACAATCGCGGCGCACATGCCGTAGCACAGGGTCGTATAGACGCCGGTGCCCATGCTCTGCCGCGCCTTGCCTCCGGCGAGCGTGTAGATGCCCGCCAGGGCGCCGCCGGCGACGGCCAGGAGATCGCCCACAAGCGCCTCGGGCGAGGAACCCATATCAAAACCGGTGATTGTCACGACACCGCCGAAGGCGAGCCCCAGCCCTACCAGGACCGGCCAGCGGAACCGGACTCCCCGGAAGAGTTGGAAGATCGCGATCCAGCCTGACTGAAGGCACACCAGCGCCGTCGCCGCCGCGACCGACGTCAGCTGCAGGGAGGTAATGAAGCACGCGAAGTGCAGGGCCAGGGCCACCGCCGCGGCGAGCGACCAGCGGAACTCGGCTCCGGTCACCTTTCCGAACTGACGGGGGTTGCGGACCACAACCGGACCGGCCATCACGACTGCTCCAATGGCGTTGCGCCAGAAAGCGATGGCGAGGGCACTGACCGACGTGGCGCCCAGCGTGGCGGCAATGAGGGGCCCCGACGAGGCCACACCCAGCACGCCTACGGCCGCAAGTAAGAAGTTCACGCTCCAACACTAATGGGACGGACAGCAGGGGCCCTTACGGCCGCTGCTCCTTGACGGGTGCATACCGCGGTGCCAATCTTAAGGCGCGGTCTCACGTTCCGGTCTCGCCATCATCGAAGAAGGAGACCATCATGGCGTCAATGATCCGCAAGAGCCTGGACAATCCCGAAGAGACGCGCCCCGTTGCCGAGGGCATGGGTCAGGTGGATCTCGTCAACCTCGAGGCCGGCCCGGTTGGACGGGCCACCTTCCTTCCGGGCTGGAAATGGTCAGACCACGTCAAGCCGATCGCCAAAACTGACAGCTGCATGGCCAGCCATACCGGCTACACGATTTCCGGCCGCATCAAAGTCGTCATGGACGACGGCGAAGAACTCGAATTCGGGCCCGGCGACTTCGGTGTGATTCCGCCGGGCCACGACGCCTGGGTCCTCGGCGACGAGCCCTACGTGTATATCGACTGGCAAGGGATGGCGGACTACGCCAAGCCGAAGGAGTGAGTGGGGAAGGCATGAAAAAAGCCCCGGACAGCGTTTCCGCTGTCCGGGGCTTTTCCTATGGTGGAGGCACGGGGACTCGAACCCCGAACCCCCTGCTTGCAAAGCAGGTGCGCTACCAATTGCGCCATGCCCCCATAAGAAGCAACCAGACAATCATACCCTAGGTCTGGAGAGCCGGTTTCCAGCTTCCATCCCCAGATTCCGGGCTAGTCAACCGTATCGGTTGAATTGCTCCAGACCACTTTCCGGGCTTCGGATTCCTGCACTTTCCTGTAGAGGAGGACGCCTGCGACCGTGGCTGCGATAACCAGCAACTTCTTCACATGCACCCCGTTCCGGTTCTGTCATGGACGAACCTTCACTAACCTCTGCCAGAACCAGTACAGGTTCCGTGGGCGTACCAGGACTTGAACCTGGGACCTCTTCGTTATCAGCGAAGCGCTCTAACCGCCTGAGCTATACGCCCCGATGCCTCATCGGGCCGAGATATGACTGTACAGCACATCCCGGCCCGATCTCAAATCGAGGCCTTTTTCCGCGGGAATCCGCGGAAAAGTACGGGAATTAGTCGTCCGTGAGGGTCACGCCGATGCCGCCGACGAGCGTCGCGGCAATGTTGTAGAGCACCGCCGAAAGCATCGACAACGCCGTTAGCAGCACCACATTGATCACGGCGATGATGGTGGCGAATGACGCCACCTGGCCCAGGGATGCCACCTTCTTCAATTCGAAGCCGCCGCCTTCAGAGCCGGCGAGGGTCCCGAGCAGGCTGTCCACCTGGTCAAAGATCCCGGTCAGGTCCAGGACGGTCCAGAGCACGATCGCCGCCACGACGGTGACGATTCCCAGCGCCACGGAGAGCAGGAAGGCCATTTTCAGCACGGACCAGGGGTCCACCTTGCTGACCAGCAGCCGGGCACGGCGCACCTTGGCCTTGGGAGCGGGCTTGATCAGCCCGGCAGTGCCTTGCCCGCCCGACTGGGCGGGGCGCTGACCCGGGACGGCGGGGCGCTGTCCGGGGACCGTGGGGCGCTGGCCGGGTGCGGCGGGCCGCTGGCCCGTTCCCGTGGGTGCGCCGGACACGCCGGGGCGCTGCTGCGGACGCGAGGGGGCGCCTACGCGCGGTGCGGCGGCGGGCTGCCGCACTCCGCTCGGCACGCCGCTGCTCGGCTTGGGATATGAGTCGGAATTACTCACTCGTTACCTCCGGTATTGTCTTCGTCCAGCTCGGCATTGCCTGATGACTCATCTGACTCCGGGGCCGGTACTGATTCTGCCGCTGCGGACTCCTCATGCAGTCCGCCATCTTCAGCCAACGTTACGTCATCGGGCGTGGATGCCCGATTTTCGGTCACGTCTGCGGTATTTTCGCCGGTGTCTTCACCGGCATCTTGACCTTCGGCCGGTTCCTCGACTTCGAGCCCGCGTTCGCTGTTGCGCGCGACGGCGATGATGCGGTCGTTCTTGTCCGGCTTGGCAAAGATCACACCCATGGTGTCGCGGCCCTTGGCCGGCACGCCGCTGACCGACGAGCGGACCACCTTGCCGCCTTCCATGACCACCAGGACTTCGTCTTCCTCGTTGACAATGAGGGCCCCGACGAGGTGGCCGCGTTCTTCCTGGTACTTGCCCACCTTGATGCCAAGGCCGCCGCGGCCCTGGAGGCGGTATTCCTCCACAGCGGTCCGCTTGGCGAAGCCGCCTTCGGTGACAATGAAGACAAACGAACCGTCCTGCACGACGTCGGCCGCCAGCAGTTCGTCGTCCTCGCGGAACTTCATGCCGGTCACGCCCGAGGTGGCACGGCCCATCGGGCGCAGCGCATCGTCCGTCGCGGTGAAGCGGACGGACTGGCCCTTGCGCGAGACCAGCATGAGGTCATCGGTCTCGGACACCAGCTGGGCCGAGACAAGCTCATCGCCGTCGCGCAGGTTGATGGCGATGACGCCGGCGGACCGGTTGGTGTCGTAGTCCTCCAGACGGGTCTTTTTGACGAGGCCGCGTTTGGTGGCGAGCACCAGGTAAGGGGCGTGCTGGTAGTCGCGCAGGTCCAGCACCTGGGCGATGTGCTCGTCCGGCTGGAACGCCATCAGGTTTGCCACGTGCTGGCCCTTGGCGTCGCGGCCGGCTTCCACGAGCTCGTACGCCTTGGCGCGGTAGACCCGGCCCAGGTTGGTGAAGAAGAGCAGCCAGTGGTGGGTGGTGGTGACGAAGAAGTGTTCGACGACGTCGTCGCCGCGCAGCTGCGCGCCCTTGATGCCCTTGCCGCCGCGCTGCTGCGAGCGGTAGTTGTCGCTGCGGGTGCGCTTGACGTAGCCGCCGCGGGTAATGGTGACGACCATTTCCTCCTCGGGGATCAGATCCTCGATGGACATGTCGCCGTCGTAGCCCAGCAGGACCTTGGTGCGGCGGTCATCGCCGTGCTTGGCCACGATCTCCGAGAGTTCGGTGCTGATGATCTCACGCTGGCGCTCCTCCGAGGCCAGGATCGAGTTGTATTCGACGATCAGGGCCTCAAGTTCGGCGTGCTTGTCCTGGATCTTCTGGCGCTCCAAGGCGGCGAGCCGGCGCAGCTGCATGTCCAGGATGGCCCGGGCCTGCACCTCGTCGATGTCCAGCAGCTCCATCAGCCCGTCGCGGGCCGCTTCGGTGGTGGTGGACGCACGGATCAGGGCAATGACCTCATCGAGCGCATCCAGCGCCTTGAGAAGGGCCCGCAGGATGTGCGCTTCCTCCTCCGCCTTCCGCAGCCGGTACCGGGTGCGGCGGGCAATGACGTCCATCTGGTGCGTGACCCAGTGCCGGATGAAGGCATCGAGGCTGAGCGTGCGCGGCACGCCGTCGACGATCGCGAGCATGTTGGCGGCGAAGTTGTCCTGCAGCTGGGTGTGCTTGTAGAGGTTGTTCAGCACCACCTTGGCCACGGCGTCGCGCTTGAGCACGATCACCAGTCGCTGGCCGGTGCGGCCCGAGGTCTCGTCGCGGAGGTCGGCGATGCCGGAGATCTTGCCGTCCTTGACGAGTTCGGCGATCTTGATGGCCAGGTTGTCCGGGTTGGCCTGGTACGGCAGCTCGGTGACCACCAGGCACGTGCGGCCCTGGAGTTCCTCGACGTTGACCACGGCGCGCATCGTGATGGAGCCGCGGCCCGTGCGGTAGGCGTCCTCGATGCCCTTGTGGCCCAGGATCGTGGCGCCGGTCGGGAAGTCCGGTCCCTTGACGCGCTGGATCAGCTCTTCGAGCAGCTCTTCGCGGCTGGCGGTCGGGTTGGCCAAGTACCACTGCACACCGTCGGCGACCTCACGGAGGTTGTGCGGCGGGATGTTGGTGGCCATGCCGACGGCGATGCCCGAGGAACCGTTCACCAGAAGGTTCGGGAACCGCGCCGGCAGGATGGTCGGTTCCTGGTTCTTGCCGTCGTAGTTGTCCTGGAAGTCGACGGTTTCCTCGTCGATGTCCCGGACCATCTCCATGGCCAGCGGCGCCATCTTGGTTTCGGTGTACCGCGGGGCGGCCGCGCCGTCGTTGCCGGGCGAGCCGAAGTTGCCCTGGCCCAGCGCCAGCGGGTAGCGCATGGTCCAGTCCTGGATCAGGCGGACCAGGGCGTCGTAAATCGCGGTGTCGCCGTGCGGGTGGTACTGGCCCATGACCTCGCCCACCACGCGGGCACACTTGTTGAAGGAGCGTTCCGGGCGGTAGCCGCCGTCGAACATCGCGTAGAGCACGCGGCGGTGGACGGGCTTGAGGCCGTCGCGGACATCCGGCAGGGCACGGCCCACGATCACGGCCATGGCGTAGTCGAGGTAGGAGCGCTGCATTTCGGTCTGCAGGTCAACCTGCTCGACACGGTCGGTCAGTACGTCGCCATCGAGGATGGCGCCTTCAAGGACGGGCTCGGAGCCGGCCGGCACCTCTGGTGTTTCGTCACTCATAGTCTATATTTTCCGTTTCAGGTATATATCAGTCCGGGCATATTCGGGGCTTGACTGCCCTCTAGATGTCCAGGAACCGAACGTCCTTGGCGTTCTGCTGAATGAAGTTTCGGCGCGATTCAACGTCCTCGCCCATCAGGACCGAGAAGATCTGGTCAGCCGCCAGGGCATCGTCCATCGTCACCTGCAGCAGGGTCCGGTGGTCCGGGTCCATGGTGGTGTCCCACAGTTCCGTGTAGTCCATTTCACCGAGGCCCTTGTAGCGCTGAATGCCGTTGTCCTTGGGGATGCGGCGGCCGGCGGCCTGGCCCGAGAGCAGCTTCGCGTCGCGTTCACGGTCGCTGTAGACGTAGTCGTGCGGGGCATTGGACCACTTGATCCGGTACAGCGGCGGCTGCGCGAGGTAGACGTAGCCGTTTTCGATCAGCGGGCGCATGTAGCGGAACAGCAGCGTCATCAGCAGCGTCGTGATGTGCTGGCCGTCGACGTCGGCATCGGCCATGAGCACGATCTTGTGATAGCGCAGCTTGGCGATGTCGAAGTCCTCGCCAATGCCGGTGCCGAAGGCCGTGATCATGGACTGGACCTCGGCATTGCCGAGCGCCTTGTCCAGCCGGGCACGCTCGACGTTCAGGATCTTGCCGCGCAGCGGCAGGATGGCCTGGGTCTCCGGGTTGCGGCCGCGCTTGGCGGAGCCGCCGGCCGAGTCACCCTCCACGATGTAGACCTCGCACCTCTCCGGGTTCTTCGAGGAGCAGTCGGACAGCTTGCCGGGCATGCCGAAGGATTCCAGCGGGCTCTTGCGGCGGGCGTTGTCCCGGGCCTTCCGGGCGGCCATGCGCGCCTGGGCTGCGGAGATGGCCTTGCGGATGACGTCCCGGGCGGGGCCGGGGTTGCGCTCGAGCCAGTCGCCCAGGCCGTCCGTGACAACGCGCTGGACAAAGCCCTTGACCTCGGAGTTGCCGAGCTTGGTCTTGGTCTGGCCCTCGAACTGCGGTTCGGAGAGCTTCACGGAAATGACTGCCGTCAGGCCCTCGCGGATGTCGTCCCCGGTGAGGTTGTCTTCCTTTTCCTTGATGATGTTCTTCTCCCGCGCATAGCGGTTGATGAGTGAAGTCATCGCGGCGCGGAAACCCTCTTCGTGGGTGCCGCCCTCGTGCGTGTTGATCGTGTTGGCGTAGGTGTGGACGCTTTCGGAGTACGCGTTGGTCCACTGCATCGCCATTTCCAGGGCAATGTGCCGTTCCGTGTCCTCGGTTTCGAAGGCGATGACGTCCTCGTGGACCACATCAACCTTCTTGCCGGAGTTCAGGTGCTTGACGTAGTCCAGCAGGCCGTCGTCGTACTGGTAGACCACGGTGTGGAATTCCGCGGCGATCTCACCTTCTGTGGGGACGGTGTCCAGGTCCAGGTCGTCGTCCTCGGACGATTCCTCCGGAGCGCGGCGCTCGTCCGTCAACGTGATGCGCAGGCCCTTGTTGAGGAATGCCATCTGCTGGAAGCGGGCCCGCAGTGTTTCGAAGTCGAAGTCGGTGCTCTCGAAGATGCTGGCATCGGGGTAGAACGTCTGGGTGGTACCGGTCTCGGTGGTTTCCTCGCCCTCGACCAGGCCGCCTTGCGGCTTGCCGCCGTCAGCGAAAGACATCCGCCAGACGTGTCCCTGGCGGCGGACCTCGGTGTCGACCCGGCTGGAGAGTGCGTTGACCACCGAAATGCCGACGCCGTGCAGGCCGCCGGAGACAGCATATCCGCCGCCGCCGAACTTGCCGCCGGCGTGCAGGATCGTCATGACGACTTCCACGGTGGGCTTGTGCTCGGTGGGGTGCATGTCCACGGGGATGCCGCGGCCGTTGTCGACCACCTTGACCCCGCCGTCGGCCTGCAGCACGATTTCGATGTGCGTGCAGTAGCCGGCCAGGGCCTCGTCCACCGAGTTGTCCACCACTTCATAGACCAGGTGGTGCAGGCCGCGGGGGCCGGTAGAGCCGATGTACATGCCGGGACGTTTCCGGACAGCTTCCAGGCCTTCAAGTACGGTGATGTCGCTGGCGCCGTATTCGCGCGATGTCGCGGTCCCCGACGGCGCCGCCACCGCAGCCTCTTGTTCCACCGCTTCCGCTACGTCTTCCACTGCCGGGATCTCTGCATTGTCGTTAGCCACAGGCGCTTTCGACTCCTCTATGTTCGTTGAAGGCCGGCGGTTGCCCCTTCCGTGGAAAAGGCTCCTGCCAACAGGCACGTCACTGACGACGCCGGGTGTTTCCGCTGACTTGGGGATCCCGTCCGCCGCACGCTGAAATTGCGTGGGAAACGGACTCAGTCAACGCTTCACCGGCGCCCAGTTATCTACACCGATTCTATCGTGTTATAGGGGCCAAACTTGCATTCCAGGGCGCCAAACGGGCGGGAAAGTGCCGCTGGGAGGGCGCTGGCTCCCCCTGCAAGGCTTTCGGGGTCCAGCCCTAGGGTTCCTATACGACTCCGGGAGGTTCAAGCGCCCTACACGCCGCTTGCGGATTTTTCAAGGGTTTTTGCAAGAAGTGCTTCAGATCCGGTGCCCGCCATTGGGCCGGGGCTATCCGTACGTGTCGCGGGGACCCCGGCCGTTGACCGTCCGGAGGCCCTTGCGCCAGCTCGGGGCGGCGGGTCCGAGCACCTGGATGCTGGTGACGACGCCATCGCCAAGCTCGGTCCGGAATTTTTCCAGCAGGCTGCTGCTGAGCAGCCGCAGCTGGGTTGCCCAAGCCGTGGAATCGGTCCGCACATGCAAGGTGGTGTCGGTAAAACTCTCGGGAGTGCAGTGCGCCGAGATCTCCGGGCCCACCAGCACGGCCCACTGCGCCATGACGGACCCGACGGCCACCGGCGAGCTCCAGCCGCGTTCGGCCACGAGGCGTCCCACGACTTTTCCGAGGCCCAACGGATCCCTGCCGGTACCGTGGAATTGGGAGAACCCGCGGGTTCCAGCGCTGCGGGCAGGCTTTTGGGTACTGCCGGGCCGCGGCGGCGCCTTTCGGCGGATTTCGCCCCGGGCCGCGGCGGCGTCGCGCATCCGGTTCAATGCGGCCTGCGCGGCATCGATATCGTCGGGGTCACGGCCGGGCTGCAGGCCGCCGTCGGTATCCTTATTCATCGATTTTCCTGCTCATCGATTCCTCCCGGGATGACCTTCACCCGCCGTCCGGTCAGCTCTGCCGGGATATCGTCCTCGACGGCGGCAGTGACCAGCACTTGCTCGGCGCCGGATACTATTGCCGCCAGTTTACGCCGCCGCTGGACGTCGAGTTCGGCAAAGACATCGTCCAGAATCAGGATCGGGGGCGAGCCGCCCGTGCGGGCATCGTCGAGCATGACGTAGTAGGAGGCCAGGCGCAGGGACAGGCACATGGACCAGGTTTCCCCGTGGGAGGCGTAGCCCTTGGCCGGCGCCGATCCAAGCACGAGCTCAAGTTCGTCGCGGTGTGGCCCGACCAGCGAAATTCCCCGTTCCAGTTCCTTGCGCCGGGCTGCGGCGAAGGCCTGGATGTAGCGGTCGGTGAGCTGCTCGACGGAGAGCAGGCGCAGGTCTTCCGCCGGCGCGGCCTCATCGGCTGCGGTTCCGTCCGCAGGCCTGGAATCCGCTGGTCCTGAGGTGGCGCCGTCGTCGTCCAGGCTGTCCTGCAGCGAGGAACGGTACACCGCAGAGGCCTCCTTGGAGCCGTCGGTCAGCTGCGCGTAGGCGTTTTTCAGGTGCGGTTGCAGCCGGTCCACCAGCTCCAGGCGCGCGTGCAGCAGCTCAGCCCCGGCCCGGGCCATGTGCTGGTCCCAGACATCGAGCGTTGCCTCGTGGCCGGTGCTGAATTTTCCGGCGCGGGCCGACTTGAGCAGCGCGTTGCGCTGCTTCAGGACCCGGTCATAGTCGCTCCTGGTCGCGGCGTGGCGCGGCATGAGGCTGACCAGGAGCTCGTCCAGAAACCGGCGGCGGCTGGACGGATCGCCCTTGACCAGCGCCAGGTCCTCCGGCGCGAAGAGCACCGTCTGGCAGATCCCGAGCAGGTCCCTGGCACGGACCGGATTGCTCCGGTTGATTCGGCCGCGGTTGGCCCGGCCCGCGTTGATTTCCAGCTCCAGCACGGTGGACTGCTCGCCACGGACCAGCTTGGCCCGGATCATGGCCCGCTCGGCACCGAACCGCAACAGCGGCGCGTCCGTGCTGACCCGGTGCGAGTTGAGCGTGGCCAGATACCCGATCGCTTCCATCAGATTGGTCTTGCCGATGCCGTTGGAACCCACCAGCACGGTGACTCCGGGCTCAAGGCTGAGATCGACCTGGGCGTAGCTGCGGAAATCGGTGAGCGAGAGCTTTTCTAGGTACACGCGGGATTCAGGACTTCACAGGCAGGATCAAGTGGCCGGGCAGGATTATTTGGCCGGCCGCGTCGCGTGGCCGCCGAACTGGTGGCGCAGCGCGGACACCATCTTCATGGCCGGCGAATTGTCCTCGCGGGAGGAGAACCTGGCGAACAGCGCAGCCGTGATCGCCGGGGCCGGCACCGCGTTGGCAATGGCCTCCTCGACGGTCCAGCGGCCTTCGCCCGAATCCTCGACGTAGTCGGAGATCGATTCCAGTCCGGGATCCTCGTCAAGGGCCTTGACCATGAGGTCCAGGAGCCAGGAGCGGACAACCGTCCCCTTCTGCCAGGCCCGGAATGTCCCGGGAAGATCGGCGACGATCTCCTTGGCGGCCAGGAGCTCGTACCCCTCGGCGTAAGCCTGCATCAGGCCATATTCGATTCCGTTGTGGACCATTTTGGCGTAGTGGCCGGCGCCGACGCCGCCGACGTGCACAAAGCTGTCGGCCCGCTCACCTGCGGGACGGAGCGCATCGAAGACGGGGAGTGCCCGTTCGATGTCCGCGGCATCGCCGCCCGCCATCAGGCCGTAACCGTTCTGGAGGCCCCAGACCCCGCCGGACACGCCGCAGTCCGCAAAGCGGATTCCCTTTTCGGCCAGCGCGGCACCGTGCTTCTGGTCTTCCGTGAAGCGGGAGTTGCCGCCGTCGATCACGAGGTCACCGGCGTCGAGCTTGGTGCCCAGTTCGGTGATCACGGCGTCGGTAATCTCGCCCGAGGGGACCATGACCCAGATCAGGCGCGGCGCCGGGACGGCGGCGATGAGTTCGTCCAGGGTGGCGACGTCGGCAACGTCGGGGTTGCGGTCAAACCCGGTGACCTCGATCCCGCCGTTGCGCAGCCGTTCACGCATGTTGAAGCCCATTTTTCCAAGGCCGATTAGTCCGATGTGCACGGGGATGAACTCTTTTCTGCGCTGGGGTGCTTCGTTGGTGACGGCCGTGATGGCCCGCATGTGCCGTGCTCCGGAGGTCCGGGGCACGGCAATGACGGGCTAGTTGGGCAGCCGGACGGGCATGACGAGGTAGCGGTAGTCGCCCTGGTCCTCGCCCTCGGCGTCCTGCTGGGCAGTGATCATGGCCGGCTTGGGTGCGGTGGTGAAGGAGAACCGCACAAACTTGGTTTCGATGACGCTGAGGCCCTCGATCAGGTAGTGCGGGTTGAAGGCCACGGTGATGTCTTCACCGGACAGCTGGGCTTCGAGCTCTTCGGAGGCCTGGGCGTCCTCGCCGGTGCCGGCGTCCAGGTGCAGCTGGCCCTGGGTGAAAGCGAGCCGGACAGGCGTGTTGCGTTCGGCCACGAGCGAGACGCGGCGCACGGCTTCGACCAGTTCCTGGGTCTGCACGGTGGCGTGGATGGGGGTCGAATCCGGGAAGAGCGAACGGATCTTCGGGTAGTCGCCGTCGACCAGGAGTGAAGTGGTGGTCCTGCCGCCGCTCTCGAAGCCGATCAGCCGGCTGTCGTCGTCGGCGAGGGCGATGTTGATGTCGCCGCTGCTGCCCAGGGTCTTCGCCACTTCGTTGAGGGTCTTGGCCTTGACCAGGGCGCTCGTGGAGATGCCCGGCGTCGCAGGCTTCCAGGGGACTTCCCGCATGGCCAGGCGGTAGCGGTCGGTGGCCAGGAGGGTGATGAGGTCGTCCTCGATTTCCATCCGCACGCCGGTCAGGATCGGCAGGGTGTCGTCCTTGCTGGCCGCGATGATCACCTGGGATACGGCTTGGGCGAACGAATCGCCGGGCACGGTGCCGCTGATCGTCGGCAGGGCCGGCAGCGGCGGGTATTCAGCCTCGGGCATCGTGGCCAGGTGGAAGCTGCTTCGGCGGCAGGTGAGCGTCACTTTGTTGCCGTCGGTTTCGACCTCGACGGGGGCGGACGGCAGGCTGCGGCAGATGTCCGCGAGCAGGCGGCCCGATACCAGGATAGTGCCCTCGGCGCTGATGTCAGCGGGGATTTCGAGCCTCGCGGAGGTCTCGTAGTCGAAGCTCGACAGGCTGACGGTACCGGCTTCAGCTTTCAGGAGCAGGCCCGAAAGTACGGGAACGGGCGGCCGCGGAGACAACGACCGGGCGGTCCATGTCACGGCTTCTGCCAGGACGTCCCGTTCGACTCTGAACTTCACGGAAGGGTGCCGCCTTTCATTGCTGCTGTTAGTGCTGAAAATCGCTGAAACTGCTCGAGCTGCGGCGGACCTCGGCAGGGACGCCGAATTCCGTCAACAAGGGAATCGTCCGCCCACCCGGGCCCCATGGCCCGGTAGGAACCACAAAAGATGTCCGGGACGGACGCACTGCAGACAGCTTAGCCCCAAGGTGAGCGTTTCTCCCATCCCCGGGTTACATCGGTGTTGTTCGCGGGGCCGGTCTCCTGCGCCGGTCCGGAACGGGCCTGGGAGCTGCTCGGAGGTGGGAAGGAGATTGTTGTTTGAGGGAATTTCATTTTCTTGGGATTAGTAGTGTTAATAACTGCTGTGGAAACTGTGGATAACTCGATCCTGCCGTGCGAATCCGCGGTTAAGCCCTGTTCATGGACTGTGGGCGGAGCAGGTTTTAAACAGGGTGTGGATGGGGACAAGATTTTTGGCCGACTGGCCAATCCACAGGTGCCTTAAGGGTTTTAAGCCCATTAACCGCGGTTGTCCCCTTAAGTATCCACAGGGTTGTCCACAGGGCCCTGTTAATAAGGTATGAGTGCGCCGGCCGATGGCTCAGGAATTGCGCTGCTGCTGCTTGATCCGGTTGGTCAGCTCGGTCACCTGGTTGTAGATGACCCGGCGCTCGGCCATGAGTTCGCGGATCTTGCGGTCGGCGTGGATAACGGTGGTGTGGTCGCGGCCGCCCAGCTCCTGTCCGATCTTGGGCAGGGACATGTCCGTCAGCTCCCGGCACAGGTACATCGCGATCTGCCGGGCGGTCACCAGCGTGCGGGTGCGCGACTTGCTGCAGAGTTCTTCCATGCTGAGCTTGAAGTAGTCGGCTGTCTGGGTGAGGATCTGCGCCGAGGTGATTTCCTGGGCACCGTCGTCGGTGATCAGGTCCTTGAGCACCATCTCGGCCAGGGCCACATCCACCGGCTGCCGGTTCAGGCTGGCGAACGCCGTGACGCGGATGAGGGCTCCCTCAAGTTCGCGGATGTTGCTGGAAATCTTGGAGGCGATGTATTCGAGCGCATCGTCCGGCGCGGAAAGGCCCTCGCTGAGGGCCTTCTTCCGGAGGATCGCGATGCGGGTCTCCAGTTCGGGCGGCTGGATGTCGGTCAGCAGGCCCCATTCGAAGCGCGACTTCATCCGGTCCTCGAAGCCGGCGAGCAGTTTCGGCGGCTGGTCCGAGGTGATGACCACCTGCTTGTTGTTGTTGTGCAGGGCGTTGAACGTGTGGAAGAACTCCTCCAGCGTCCGGTCCTTGCCGGCCAGGAACTGGATGTCGTCGATCAGCAGCACATCCACGTTGCGGTACGTGGTCTTGAAGCTGGTGCCTTCATCGTCGCGGATGGAGTTGATGAAGTCGTTGGTGAATTCCTCGGAATTGACGTAGCGGACCCGGATCCCGCTGTAGAGCCGGCGCGCATAGTGGCCGATCGCGTGAAGCAGGTGGGTCTTGCCGAGTCCGGAGTCCCCGTAGATGAACAGCGGGTTGTAGGCCTTCGCCGGCGCCTCGGCTACTGCCACGGCGGCTGCGTGGGCGAACCGGTTGGAGGAACCGATAACGAAGGTGTCGAAGACGTACTTCGGGTTCAGCCGGCCGAATTCGTGCGAGGTGCTCGGCAGCATCGGCTGCGGCTTCAACTCCACGGTCGGGTCGGCGGCCAGGGAAAGTTCGACGGCGGGTTCGGGTTCTGTGTGCAGCGGCACCAGATCCGTGTCGACGTCGATCGCGCAGCGGATTTCGTCGGAAAACACGCTGCGGAGCGCGTCGTCGAGGGCTTCCTTGACCTGGGTCTGCAGCACTTCGCGGGTGAGCTCATTCGGAACTGCCACCAGCAGGGTGGAACCGATGAGCCCCTGCGCCTGGGCGAGGATGACGAAGCCGCGCTGCCGGGGAGAGACACGGTGGTCGTTCTCCAGGAGGCTCACTACCCGCCGCCAGGAACTTCCGACAGTGTTGGCTTGGTTGGCTTCGTCTACTGTCATCAATCAGTTCCTCAAACTTGCTGGCCTGCATTACGTGCATCCACGCGGTCCGGAGCTGTCCACCGGCCGGCTCAATCCACAGGGTTATGCACAGTCCGTGGATAAGGGGTTACTGAGACACTGTAGGGGATGAAAACGCCAGAAGATAGCTGGGTTCAGTCCTGTGGATAATTACACCGTTGTGGTTCTGAAATGGGGCGCGTGACGCACTTCATCCACAGGCTGCGGGAGCAGTTAGCCACAGGTGGGGATAGCTTGCGGAGCGGTCCCCGGTTTGACTCGGGAGGTTGGCAAGCCCTAACGTTGTGAAGTCCCATGTGTACGCTTTTCGCCTCATCTGCATCTTTCCTGACGCCCCGCGTCGTGTGAGATACGAGGGAAGCGGCACATACCAAAACTTAGCGTCGGCCAGTTCTTCCCCTTGATCGGGTGGGCGCACCTTTGATCCACTGGAGTAACTAACGTGAGCAAGCGGACTTTTCAGCCGAATAACCGCCGTCGAGCCAAGAAGCACGGCTTCCGCCTTCGTATGCGTACCCGTGCCGGCCGTGCCATCCTGGCAGCCCGTCGTGGCAAGGGCCGCACCGAACTGTCGGCCTAAATAACTGACTCGTCGGTCCATATCCCTGTGCGAGTTGAACGGTGCTAGCCACCAGGAACCGTCTGCGGACATCAACCGATTTTTCAACAACTGTACGTTCCGGTGTCCGCAATGGACGCCGGAACGTAGTGTTATATGCGGCAGCTCTCGCTGCCGATGAACCAAGCCGGATCGGATTCATCGTTTCCAAGAGTGTCGGGAACGCTGTTGTCAGGAACCTCGTTAAGAGGAGACTGAGAGAAGCCGGTGCATTGTCGTTGCAGAAATACGGCAGCGGGTTCGCCATTGTGGTCCGGGCCCTGCCCGCCGCAGCGGGAGCCAGCTGGGACCAGCTGCTTGCCGACTATGACGCCGCTTTGGAGACGACCATGAAAAGGCTGGGCAACCGCCTTTCGCAGGCTGCTTCACCAGGTTCTAACGAGACGACACAGGAAGGGACCCCGCGTGCGTAACTCAACTGCCGCCGTCGTCCCTCCTGCAAGATCCGCAGCAGCATGGTTGGGCCGGGCAGTCTGGAACCTGCCCCGCGATGTCCTCATCCTGTTGCTCCTGGCGTACCGCAAGGTGATCTCACCGCTGTACGGCCAGGTTTGCCGTTTTTTCCCCAGCTGTTCGGCCTATGCCCTTGAAGCGATCACCGTCCACGGCGCGGTGAAAGGAAGCTGGCTCGCTGCGAGGCGCCTGTTGCGCTGCCATCCATGGAATGCCGGTGGTGTGGACCATGTCCCCGCCGGGCATCGGGAATGGCCCGCGGGCCGCACCCCCACAATTGTTGTGCTGAACAATCCGGACATATACCTGGCTGCTCAGCCTGATGGAGAAGGCCGCACTGCGGCCTGACGAATAGGGAATCGTATGGACATCTTTGGAACAATCTTGGCCCCGTTCAAATGGCTGGTCTCAGCCATCATGGTCGGCTTCCATGACGGACTCAGCGCCATTGGCATGCCGGCGGCCAGCGGCTGGACCTGGACCCTGGCCATCATCGGGCTGGTGCTGGTCATCCGCGCCGCCCTGATTCCCGTCTTCGTCAAGCAGATCAAGGCCCAGCGCGGGATGCAGCTCCTGCAGCCGGACCTGAAGAAAATGCAGGACAAGTACAAGGGCAAGACGGACCAGCTCTCCCGCCAGGCCATGGCGCAGGAACAGATGGCGCTGTACAAGAAGCACGGCACCAACCCGTTCTCCGCCTGCCTGCCCATGCTGATCCAGATGCCCTTCTTCTTTGCGCTCTTCCAGGTGCTCTCCGGCATCAGTTCGGCTAAAGCGGGCGGCCAGGGCATCGGCGCCATGAGCCCGGAACAGGTCAAGCAGTTCGACGAATCCACCATCTTCGGTGCCCCGCTCTCCGCCTCCCTGCTCCACGGCGGCGGCGGGAACCAGATGTCGGTGTGGATCCTCTCCATCGTGATGATCCTGGCCATGACGGCCTCGCAGTTCATCACGCAGAAGCAGATCATGGCCAAGAACATGTCCGAAGAGGCCCTGGCCAGCCCGTTCATGCGCCAGCAGAAAATGATGCTCTACATCCTGCCGGTCGTCTTCGGTGTGGGCGGTATTAACTTCCCCATCGGCGTCCTGATCTACTGGACCACCACCAACCTGTGGACCATGGGACAGCAGTTCTTCGTGATCCGCCGGATGCCTACGCCGGGATCGCCGGCGGCCAAGGCTCTCGCCGAGCGCCGGGCAGCCAAGGGCCTGCCCGCCCTGCCCCTTTTGGGCGGCAAGAAGGTCGACGCCGAGGCCGAAGCCTCCGCCGCGGCCGCCGTCGAAGCCAAGACCCAGCGCGTCCAGCCGCAACGCAAGAACAGGAAGAGGAAGTAATGTCCGCCGAGAGCACCGAACACGCTATTTCCGCCGAGTTTGACGACGACCGGGACGACGCCCAGAGCGCGGCCGACGACTCGTCACAGGGTGCGGAGACCGGCACCGGCAAGAGTGTTTCCGCCAGCCGCCTCGAAGAAGAAGGCGACGTCGCTGCGGACTACCTCGAGGAACTGCTGGATATCGCGGACATTGATGGCGACATCGACATCGAGGTCCGCAACGGCCGCACCTACATCTCGATCGTCGCCGAAGAGGAAGCCGCCGGGCTGGACAGCCTGGTGGGCCGTGACGGCGAAGTCCTTGAGGCCCTCCAGGAGCTCACGCGGCTCGCGGTCCTCTCCGCGACGGAGAACCGCTCCCGCCTGGTGCTGGATATCAACGGCTACCGTGCCGAGCGCGCCGGCGACCTGCAGAAGATCGCTGAAGACGCCGTCGCCGCTGTGAAGGATTCCGGTGAGGCAGTTGCCCTGGCTCCGATGAGCGCCTACGAACGCAAGATCGTGCATGACGCCGTCGCTGATTTGGGACTCGTGAGCGAGTCCGAAGGCGAAGGCGCCGACCGGCACATCGTTGTCTCCGCAGACTGAACCGTTGACTAGCTTGATGGTTGAAATTACCGCCCCGGAACTCAAGGCAGCAGAGTCCATCTTCGGCGACCGCCTGGAACTGGCGAAACGCTACGTCGAGCACCTGGCGACGTCCGGGACCGAGCGGGGCCTGATCGGGCCCCGTGAGGTGCCGCGGCTTTGGAGCCGGCACGTGCTTAACTGCGCCGTCATTGAGAGCCAGATTGCCCACGGAAGCCATGTCGCCGACGTCGGCAGCGGCGCCGGCCTGCCTGGCCTGTGCCTGGCCATTGCGCGGCCGGATCTGGAACTAACGCTGATCGAACCACTGGAGCGCCGCGTCATCTGGCTCCAGGAGGTGGTGGATGATCTTGGCCTCCAGAACGTCACGATCATGCGCACCCGCGCGGAACTCGCAGTGGGACTCGTGAACGCCGACGTCGTGACTGCCCGCGCCGTATCCGCGCTGTCCAATCTCGCCGGGCTGACCATTCCGCTCCTGGCCGGCAAGGGAGAAGTCGTCGCCATCAAGGGACGCAGCGCCGGCGAGGAAATCGAAAAGGCCGCCAAGGTTATCCGCAAACTGGGCGGCATTCAGACGTCCGTGGTGGTGGTGGGTGAAGACCTGCTTGAGGAACCCACCACCGTTGTGCGAATCGTAGTGAACAAGCCTCAAAAGATTACCTAGCACCGGCCCCGGTGCCCGGGGAGTCTGAGGGGAAGAGGTTAGGCTAGTAACCGGCAGTAAGAGCCGAATGAGAGTGAGCGTGTCATAGTGAGCAGTAGCGAAGCCTCCACACAACGGATCCCGCCGTTTGTGTCCCTGGGGTCCGCACGGGCGTTTACGGCTCCTGCAGTAGCTTTTGACTACTCCGGAAATCACACGGCTTCGGTTGCGAAGACGACCGGGATGGCCGGTGTTTCACGTGAAACATCCCTTCCGCACACGGGGAACGTGCTGGATTCCATCGACGATTCCAGTCCCATCGCCCGCGAACTCGCACACGAAAACAAGCGCCGCGAGCGGTTGCTCGGCCGGCAGCTCCCCAAACCGGAGAAAACCCGGATCTTCACCGTTTCCAACCAGAAGGGCGGCGTCGGCAAGACCACGACGACCGTGAACATCGCCGCCGCGCTGGCGGCCGCTGGCCTGAACGTGCTCGTCATCGACATCGATCCGCAGGGCAACGCCTCCACCGCCCTGGGAATCGAGCACCACGCCGATGTCGACAGCATCTACGATGTGCTGATCAATGATGTCCCGCTGAAGGACGTCGTGGCCCCGTGCCCCGACATCGACAACCTGATCTGTGCGCCCGCCACCATCCACCTTGCCGGTGCCGAAATTGAACTCGTCAGCCTGGTGGCCCGCGAGCAGCGGCTGCGCCGCGCAATCGATGTGTACTCCAAGGAGCGCGCCAAGAATGGCGAGGAGCGGCTGGACTACATCTTCATCGACTGCCCGCCGAGCCTCGGGCTCCTGACGGTCAATGCGTTCTGTGCGGCCGGCGAAGTCCTCATCCCGATCCAGTGCGAGTACTACGCCCTCGAAGGCCTCAGCCAGCTCCTGAAGAACATCGAGATGATCCAGAAGCACCTGAACGCTGATCTGGTTGTTTCCACTATTCTGCTGACCATGTATGACGGCCGCACCAACCTCGCCGCCCAGGTGGCAGCCGAGGTCCGGGAACACTTCCCGAAGCAGGTGCTCGGCGCTGTGGTGCCGAGGTCGGTCCGTATTTCCGAGGCGCCGAGCTACCAGCAAACTGTCATGACGTATGATCCTTCTTCCAGCGGTGCCCTGTCCTACCTGGAAGCCGCCGCGGAAATCGCGGAACGTTAGAATCTTTCAAGAATTGCACTAACCAGAGCCAGGTGAATCCCGGCTCTTCCACTGGAGGGATTTATCCATGAGCGATAAGCGACGCGGCCTCGGCCGTGGACTTGGCGCACTCATTCCAAGTTCCGCCGCGGCTAACGCCTCCGGAAGCGGTGCTGCCCCATCCCGGCCCGTGGACCTCTTCTTCCCTGAAGCCCGAAAAAAGACCTCCGACGCCGAGACGCTCGCGGACACCAAGGCCGCGCTGGCCAAGGAGCCGGAGTCCACACCTGTCCAGGCCGACGATTCCGCTGATCTCACGGTTGACACCACTGAAGCAACCAGCGCTGCTGCCGGAGCCGACGTTGCTGCCGACAAAGCCGACGCAGCTGGCGCCGCCGTGACCAAGAAAACCCCCGCCCGAAAGTCGGCTGCCTCCAAGCCGGCGACCGCTGCTGCCAAGGCGGCCGCATCCGACGCCGGCGAACAGCTGACGTTTGACTCCACGCCCGAGCACGGTGACGAGGGAACTGTTGACCTCGTAGAGGTGCCCGGCGTCAGATTTGCCGAAATCCCGGTCACGGACATCCATCCCAACCGCAAGCAGCCCCGCTCGGTCTTCGATGAGGATGACATGGCGGAGCTGGTGCACTCTGTGCGGGAAATTGGCGTCCTCCAGCCAATTGTGGTCCGTACCTCAACCGAAGAGGGTGGCGAACCCTATGAGCTCGTCATGGGTGAGCGACGGTGGCGTGCAGTACAGGCCGCAGGCCTGGAAACTATCCCCGCGATTGTCCGTGACACCACCGATGACGACCTGCTTCGCGACGCGCTGCTGGAGAACCTGCATCGCAGCCAGCTGAATCCGCTCGAAGAGGCGGCGGCCTACCAGCAGCTACTCGAGGACTTCGGCACCACGCACGAGCAGCTGGCGGACCGGATCGGACGTTCGCGGCCCCAGGTTTCCAACACCCTGCGCCTGCTGAAGCTGCCCCCGCTGGTGCAGCGCCGGGTTGCGGCA
This sequence comes from Arthrobacter sp. 10T425, assembly GCF_056393985.1. NCBI lineage: Bacteria > Bacillati > Actinomycetota > Actinomycetes > Micrococcales > Micrococcaceae > Arthrobacter > Arthrobacter sp. 10T425. Next base: position 85,874 of record NZ_JBFTGZ010000010.1, read on the forward strand.
AATGTCATCTCCGCAGGGCACGCCCGCGCACTCCTGGCACTTCCTGACGCCGCGGCCATGGAACGCCTGGCGCAGAAGATTGTTTCAGAAGGCATGTCGGTCCGGGCGACCGAAGAAGCTGTGACCCTGTATCAGAGCCCCGCCTCGCCGGCCAAGAACAACATCCCGCGGGCCGGAGCCCGCCACGAACGACTGGATTACCTGGCGTCGTCGCTGTCTGACCGCCTTGATACTAATGTCAAGATTTCGCTTGGTGCCCGCAAGGGGCGTGTCAGCATTGAGTTCGCCAGCGTCGACGACCTGAACCGCATCATGGACGTCCTCACGCCGGGAGCTCCCAGCTAGGTCGCGACTCGCTGAGTCCTCCGGGAGGGTCTGTTTCACGTGAAACAGACCCTCCCTTCTTTGTCTCTACCGATGCTGCCGGTGCCGGCGAATTCGGTGGTGCCGAGTTCGGCGCTGCCGTGTTCGCCCACTGCCGGAGAGTTGCGGGGGGTGCCTCTATGGTTTTCGTCAAGCCGCTGGGGTTTAGCCGTGGTTCGTAGAGAGTGCCGTCGCGCAACATGGCGTAGAGGGTGTCGCAACGGCGGCGGGCGAGGGCGAGGGCCTCGACCCGGGTGAAGACGGTGTCCCGGGACTCGCGGATGTCGGCGAGCATCCGGGCCAGTTGGGGCAGCACGATCGTGGCCGCGTTCGTCCCCACGACAGTGACTGTTTGCTGGCCGAGTGCGTCGATGATTTCGCCGGCAAGGCGTTCGCCCATCCGGGGTGCACGCTTTTTTAGCCGGTTTCCGATCCTGCGCCGACCTGCATGGCGCAAGGCTTCTGGGGTTGGCCAGGCCCGCAGCAGGTCCAACACTGCCGGGTGGTCCAGGCGCGGGCCAAGGACACGCTCCAGGGCAGGGGTGGATCTGGGTCAGCAGGCCTCGGATCCTGTTCGATGTTGCGTGGCCTGTATTGCCAAGTCGTCGTCGAAGCCGCAGAGCATGGTCAGTTCGGCGAGCTGTTCATCGGCGATCTGGATGGAGCGCAGTGTGTGGGGCATGGTCCGGGCCGCTTCGGCGATGATGAACGCGTCCCGGGCGTCGGTTTTCGCTTCGCCCGGGTGCAGGTCCGCGATCCGGCGCATCGCCAGCCCGGGCAGATATCCGACGGTGACACGGGCGGCCTGGGCAACCGCGACGGGGAGTGCACCGATCGTCGCGGGCTGGTCAACGACCAGCAGAATGCGGCCGTGCCTGCCCAGAGAAGTCAGTATTTCGCGGAGCCGGGCCTCGTCGTTGGGCAAAGCCTTGTCGAAGAGCTTCATCCCCGTCCGGTCCACTGCAACGGCGTGGTGCTCGCCCTTGCCGACGTCCAGGCCGATGAAGACATCAATGCTTTCGCGGTTTCCGATCACCTGTACCTCCCCGTCACAGCAGCTGATACCTGTGCTGGACTGTCCGCGGTGTCAGAGCCCGTATCCACGTTACGCACGACGATCCCAAACTGTCCTGCCTCTATTAGCGGTCTCTCCGGCACCTACCGGACCCCGGTGACAACACCCCCCGGAGCATTGACGACTGGGGGCGGCAATCATGCCGGGGTTGGCAGGCCAGCACACCCTCATCCTGCAACAGGAACGGGCTACGAAAAAGGTAACGGGGCGGCACCGGTGGCGCCGACTAGTTCCGGCGGCTCTCTCGCTTCCGTCCTGGCCCGGGCTCTCGCGGGTTGCGGCCGTGGGAGTGGGACCGACGCAGTGCCGTGGTCTTTCTGTGGAAATCGCCAGCATCGCCGGCCCTGCTTGGGCGAGACCGAGGGACACGTGCGGAACGACGGGCTGGTGCTGGGCAGGCGGGTGTCCCTGACTGGGGCGGAGCTTCCTGAGCGTGGAGTCCGATGCGTTTCCGGTGGCCGTACCGTCCACTCTGTTGCGTTCCGTGGGTGGAGCTTCTGATCGCATGGAACGGCCACACCGAGCACAAATGGCAGCTGCACGGTTCTCGTTGTTGCGGAAAGGCCCCCTCTCTGCCGGTGCCGCTGCGATCGCGCTAGTCAGCAACAGCCATCTTCGCCGCCTTCCAGAGCTCACTGACCAGTTGGGCTGGAGTGGTCCGTCAATGTTTCACGTGAAACGGGGCCGCGAATCTGCGCCTTGCCCCATCGAACGCCAGGCAGGCTGGGCACCTATGCGAGGAGACATAAGGGCAGATGAATCCGGCCAGCGTTTGGAGACCGCTGCGCAGTCGTCAATCCGGCAGCTGGACTAAATCCCCGTCCGTGCAAGTCCGCCTGCGGATTGGCGATCTGGCTCGGCCATTGCGCCGTAGGAGGTCATCGCAATGCCGGTGGACTGGGGTGCCGACCAGTCGTTTGACCAAGGGTCCACCGTCTGCGTCATGACGGTTCGGCTTCCCCTTGCAAGAAATCGACCCACAGCTATGGCCCACCTTTGCCTGTCGGCCGGGCCGGCCGCGGGTGCGCCATGCGACCACATTGGTCCATGTCGTTGCGAAGCAGGAGAAGCGGCTCACTACGGCGCGGCTGCTGCTTGGCGGCGGAGCAAGATCGCCGCAGCCACAGGCGAACCTCGGAGCGACTGTTGTACCGTTCCCAGTCGCTGCGGGATCACCTGCTCCTGGGCGCCTCTGAAAGCGTCATATGGCGCCGCTACTGCGTTGTATGCCCGCGTGGTTGGCTGAACGAAGGCTAAGCAAGCTGCAGGGCATCTGAAGCCTTGCACGCCTCGGGATGCTCTAATACGGCACTGTCCGGTCCTGGCGGAGGCCGGCGGCACCCTCTCGCTGCTTACGATCACGGGTCGTGGGGCAGCTTCCGTGAACGAAAATTGAAGTGGGTTGAACCGTGGGTTCGCGCGCGGGCCGGCAGGTTGGTCTGCTTGCTGCTTCGTCGGGTTCGGGCCATGGCTTTGTAGGAACGTTCCGGTGGTTACGGTAGAAATTGGCGCCGGACACGCGCCTCGAAAAGCGAACCTCAACAGAGGTCTCGATGTGGGCGTGGACGAAGATCGGGACAAAGTCGACGGCGCAGACCTGGACGCCGACCTTGGCGCGGGAACGGACGCGGGCCGTGATGCGGTCGGTGATCTGGCGTCGGCGCCACAGGAAGCATGTAGTCTCGATCGCATTGTTGAAGACCTCTTGTGGGAGTCTGATCGCGAAAGCTGACCGGAACTGCCTCGCTTTGCGGATGTCTGCGTCCTTCGACTCCCCCGCTAACTTGCCGCTCACCCCTTTCGCCGGCTTGCACCGACGTCCCCGATTCCGCATTCGGTACATGATTGTGCCTGTCAGTTTGCCGGGACCCGGGCAAGGGAACCGGGGCCCTGACACGCATCCTCCCCACCCAGGTAGCCGGGTGCCATGACCGCCAACGTTCTGCTGCAGTCCCGTCGCCGCATCCAGCTGTAACCATGCGCCATGCCGGCATGCCTGATCTCCTTGGGGCCCCGGCGGGCGTGCTGTTCCTGCCGAACTTTTCAGCTTCCTCCGGTGAGCCCGACGCCTTATCCAATAGCCGAGATGGCCCTGGGGGTCTATTCCGGCACTCCGGACACGGCTTCCCTCATCCGGAACAGCACACCGGACGCCTCGCGGGCCCCCACACTGTGCCGCTGCTGACGCACCTGCCGGCTTGCCAGTACCCGCTTGATGAGAGTGCAGTGCAGATCCTGTACTGCTGCACACCGGCTGATCCTGCTGCAGAGTGTTGGAAGGAGTCTTCCGGCAGGAGCTCAGGCCGCGCGACGCACCCGCGAGAAGGGAAGCGGAGGCCATGTGAAGTAGGGCCGGGGTCGTGCCGAATGATCCCAGACGCCGACCACGCCTTCCTGTGGATTCGGCCTGGCTGGAACTGTCGGGATGGCTCTTGTGTGGGCATCCAGCCGCCATTATAGGGAAGCAGCCGAGCTGCTGCATGTTCCAACTACACGGCTACCAGCGCCGGGTCCGCTCCCCCGGACCAGTGTGTTTCGGGCGGTAAGGTTCGTCGCCCCGGGCACCAGGGCGCAGTCGCCTGCAGGATCCAATCCGCTGATCGCACCGGATCCGTAAGTTGGTGCGGCAACCGGAGGGATTCAAACCGCAAAGAAGGAAGGTCTGCATCCGGACCAATCTGATTGGGTTCGGGACTCGTGCTTGCGCGTGTCAACTGTGCGGGCTCGACCGACCCGACCGCTTTTGCAGTCCGGTGCCTCCCTCATCCGAATCCCCGGGTCGACAGGCAATGCATCAGTCAGGACAAGTCCAGGGCCGTCTCAATGCAACAACGCATGGCAAACACACTGTCGACGAGCCTCTTCGTGTTGGCATCGGCCAACGGACACGGCGGGTCCGCGAGGACCGGAGTGGAAAGATGATCGACCGGACAGACCCAGCGAGGGCGTGAGGCCCGCCAAGGTCTCCGAGCTCAGAGCATGTGAGCTGCCCGGCAAAGCCCATCGATTCAGCGGGTGCCGTCGTCGCATCTTGGCCCGGCAAGACGATCCCCTGGACGTGGGACGGGAGAGTTCCTTGGGACAGTGACTCCGCTCCCCTGGTCTTCTTGAAGTCCGCCTTGCGCTGTGGAACAAGCTGGCTTCGGCCGGCGCGACGGGCGATGCAATGACACGTCGGCGGTCCCGGCGCTCGACGGGTTTTGGTTCGACCCACCTGGATTTGCGGCTCCCGGCCGCCCTGGGATGACAAGTCCGGAGGGTACTTCACCGCAGGTCAAAGCTGCATCCAAGCGAGGTTCGCGGGCCGCTCCCGGCCCGAGTATTAGCCAGCGGCCGGTCGATGGCGCGCTGGATAGGGCGGTGGATATTGCTGTGGATAACTTTGTGGATTAGTGACTGACGGCAGCCCGCTAGGGACGCCAGATTCTTGTACGAGCTGCTGCCGTGACAACTGCCCCGAACCTCGTTTGAGGGCCCACTGTCCGTTTCACGTGAAACATGATTATGGTGTGCAGCGACGATGGTCGAAGCATCCGCGAAGATGTACTAAATCGACGTTCTACGGTTAATTTTTCAGGGATATACGCTCGAAGACCTGATTGCGAGCCGAAGTTCCTCATTGGGGTCCAGGACCTATCCCCGGCACGGCGGGTGGCTGGTCAGAGGACCGGTGCCGGAGGGGCGACCGCGCTCGGCCGCTCACCAGGAAGGGCATGTGAATAATCTCTCAGCACCTGTGGATAACTGTGTGAATAACTTCTGTGGAGAAACTGGTGGATAACGAATGAGCTCCGGATCCTATAGCCGCTGGACAGACCGGAAATGCTTGGGTGTCGGCCACCGCCGACCTCCGCTTGGTACCCAGGTCGGCGGTCGTGATGGCTCGTGGATTGACGGTCGGAAGGCCTGCACCGGTCACTATGAGAGTGGGGAATTGCGGACAGACGCCGAGGGCTCGAAGGACATCCATAGCGGGCAGCGACGGTTGCGGTGCCTGCCGGGGCGGGGGCAGCTTCGCGGCTGGACCTGCGTGTCCTTGGTCTTGCCGCCATGGAATCGAACCTCCTGCGCCGCGGCTGTCAGGGCACAGACACCAACCTTCATGAGAACAAGACTTCATGAGAGCAGGCGTGCGATCTTCTTGTCCCGCGAATGCCGAATGGACCCTACCCGGGGACACAAGAGCCGGCCCAATCCGGTCCCCTCTAGAGCAAAATGGGGCGACCAGCCGCTAACGGCACAGGAGTCTGGGCGAGCCCAATGCAGCTTGAGTGGAGCCTGAGACCGAACCGGGCCTGGGCGCAGACAGTGGGCATTGATCAGCGAGGACAAGATCATGCCGCGGGCTGAACGGTGATGGTGATTGATGAACCGATCAGCCCACGAACTCTGAACAGGCACTGCACGATTGACCTTGACCGCCGCCGGAGTGGGCCTGGACAGGAACCTTGGTGAAGCGGAGCAGCGACTCGTACAGGGGCGTAGGACGCGGACCGGAGGCTGCGACGGTCCAATTGTCGGGACGAGCCATGGATTGGACAAAGTGTCGGACCTAACCGTATGAATCGCCTCAGGGCCGGGCCCTGTGTTTGGTAGGGTGCCCTATGGAATGCAGGACCGGTTCCGTGCGTCCCACGCCGCGCAGGGTGCGGGAACTGCGCCGGCCGTAACGGCGACGGGGCGTGTTCATTCGATGACTGACTGCCGCAGCGATCCGAAATTGATCATCGGTTCGCTTTCAAATCAGACAACATAGGCCCATGGTCGTAGGCGGGCGGCCGAGAACGCCCATGAACACTCTGCCCCAAGCTCCGGCGGCTGAGCGCAGGCAGGTTCCCTCGCCGGTTCCGGGGCGCACTGCACGCCGCTGCAAAGGCACCCACGTTCGCCTGTCCCCACACACGGCGGGTCACAGAGGCCTGAAGGCTGGCGGCCGTTCCCCCGTCGGTGGCTACGGACGGGAATCTGGGTCTGCTTCGCCGCCGACTATTTCTGGTCCGCTGACATGTTTCACGTGAAACCAGGAGGTCTGGAGATGTTGGGACGGGATCGGATCCGGTGAACCGTGCGAAATCCGGTCTGTTGTGCGGAATTTGGGTCGGAGCCGGCGGTGCTGGAGCGAGCGTTAGGGCGGGGAACGATGTCGTTCACGGGCGCGGGCCAACGTCCCCGGGGGCCGCTCAGCCAAGGTTGGGCCGCGCCTTTCCAGCTGGGACGCACAGACCATCAAGCGAATCTTTGCGTCCCACCGACCTCTATTCCTGCGGAAATGGGCGGGCTGAGTCGGTAACCGCGGCGGCTTATCGAAGAGTCAACTATCACTTCGCGCCAAGTTGCGATTTATGGATTGCGACTATGGGTGTTTCACGTGAAACATCGGCGCGGCGGAGGTGGGCGGAAGTAGTCGGCACTCTCGCGACGTGCACACCCGTTTCACGTGAAACATGGGGAGCCTGGAGGTGGGCCGGACAATTCGGCAGCTGCGACGTACACACCTGTTTCACGTGAAACAGGGTCCGAACCGGGCGGCCGGTGGCTAGGACCGCTAGTGACTTGCCAGCATTGATCGCCGTTCTTGGAAAACGTGGACGAATGTGTGTGTTAGAGACAGTCGATCGCAGTCCTGGCCACCCGCCGACTGGTCTACTATTTTGCCGCGGACCAGGGTGGCCCCCAACTCTCCCCGGACCCGTGGCGGACGTGCAGGAGCAGTCATGGCGTGTTGCGCTGGCAGGAGGGCCCCGACCCTGCCCGAACTCGGGGCGGCAGCGGAGTGCGGCGCCGCCTTAACGGCAGTTTCGGCAGAAGCCTACCCGTCAGACAACCACGAACCTGGTACAAGTGGGACCTCCACCCTCGACTCCCCCGCGGCGGGCCATGAGTGTATGGAGTGCATTTCGAGTCCGGACTCATCCGAAAGCCGTCCCAAACTTCATGACCCTAAGGAAGTTGGATGTTTCACGTGAAACACGTCCATTACGCGACATGGCGCATGGTGCTTCGGTGGAATTTTGGCAACCAGCCCTCGGCATACACGCAGACAACGTAAATCGGCTGTGATGTCCTAATGGGAACCCGCTGTGTCTACGCACAGGTTCACATCGCGCACCGAACTGATAAGTGGGGGTGCAGCGGTCATTATGTTTCACGTGAAACAAGAGGGTGCTGTCCCCTAAGCAACGGCCAAAAACCCTACGTGACTCTCAGCACGAATAGCAGTTCGCCGGCCGAGGGATACCCCATTTCACAAGCCGGCGGCGGCCAGGGGAATTCTCAGCCAGCAGAACAAAAAACCACTCCGATAGACAGCCACCCAAGGTTGCAGTAACGGTTATGGCAGATCTAGGGGCTGTCCGCCTAGTCCTACTCCCCGATCGTGGGCCGTGAAGCACAACAAAAAAGTGGCCCCCGCCAGAAGCGGGGGCCACTTTCGGTCAGCCTAGGACAGGACGTCCGCAAATTCCTTCTCGAAGAACTGCTTGGGCCGGGCGCCGATTACGGTGCCCTTGACCTCGCCGCCCTGGAACAGGTACACGGCAGGGATGGAGGTGATGCCGTACTCGGCAGCGATGGCCGGGTTGTCGTCAACGTTCACCTTGACCACATCAACCTTCTCGCCGTACTCGACCGAAATCTCGTCAAGAATCGGACCGAGCTTGCGGCAGGGGCCGCACCATTCGGCCCAGAAATCGACAATGACGGGCTTTTCGGAGGCCAGTACATCAGTGCTGAAGCTGGCGTCCGTTACGTCTTTTGCGTTGCTCATAACCTTTGTCTCTCTTCCGTTGGTTGCTGCGCGCCGGTTAGGCGTGGAAATCTGCGAGGTAGTGCTCGACGTCGAGGGCGGCCACGCACCCGGAACCGGAGGCCGTGATGGCCTGGCGGTAGGTCGGATCAATGACGTCGCCGGCAGCGAAGACGCCCTGGACGCTGGTCTTCGAGGTGCGGCCGTCCACGGCGATGGTTCCCTCTGCGGTCAGCTCGAGTTTGCCCTTGACCAGATCGGTGCGGGGATCGTTGCCGATTGCCACGAATACTCCGGTTACGGCCAGTTCGGATTCCGTGCCGTCCACCAGGTTCTTCAACCGCAATGCGGTGACTTTGTCCTGTCCCACCACGTCTTCCACACCGGTGTTCCACACAAAGTTGATCTTCTCGTGGGCCAAGGCGCGGTCAGCCATGATCTTTGAAGCGCGGAGGGCATCGCGGCGGTGGACCACCGTGACGGACTTGGCGAACTTGGTGAGGAACAGGGCCTCTTCCATGGCGGAGTCGCCGCCGCCAATGACGGCAATGTCTTGATCCTTGAAGAAGAAACCGTCGCAGGTTGCACACCAGCTCACACCGTGGCCCGAAAGCCTCTTCTCGTTCGGCAAGCCGAGCTCGCGGTAGGCCGAACCGGTGGAAAGAATGATGGAACGGGCCTTGAAGGTCTCCCCCGTGCCGATGGTGACGGTCTTGACGTCGCCGTCGAGGTCCAAATCGGTGACGTCCTCAAACTGGATCTCCGTGCCGAAACGGGCAGCCTGCTTCTCGAAGTTCTCCATCAGGTCCGGGCCCATGATGCCGTCGGGGAATCCTGGGTAGTTCTCCACGTCCGTAGTGTTCATCAGTTCGCCGCCGGCCGTAACCGAGCCTGCCAGGAGCAGCGGCTTCAGGTTCGCGCGCGCCGTGTACACCGCTGCGGTGTAGCCCGCCGGGCCGGAGCCGACGATGATGACATCACGTACTTCGGAGGCAGTGTTTTCTGCGTTGCTCACTGAACGGTGAACCTCTTCCTTTGTCGATGCGCCCGCCGCGATGGCCGGCCACATGGCACAACTATTGCCGGGCATTGAATATTCCGGCCGAAATGGGCGTCACGGAGCAACACCACTACTCAGGGTACCGGTTTGCCGGGGTCGGGGCCGGAGACGGCCCCGGATTACCGGCCAACCGGCGGGCAAGGCCTCCGCTGCACGACAGCCGCCTTAGGGCGCAGCGGCAGTCTTAGAGCGCAGCCGCAGCCTTACAGCGCAGCCGCCGCCTTTGGGCGCAGCGGCAGCCGCGCAGGGCCGTTACTGGACTTTGATTTCGGCCAAGCGCAGGCCGTACCCATAGCGGGTCTTGGGTGCGGCCAGCTTCGGAAGCTTCTTGATGGACACGATCACGTACTGCGCCGTGACGGGTTCAGACAGCGGCATGGTCAGGTCCGGTGACGTAAAGCTGTTGCTGCCAATCTGCTTTGCACCGTCCAGGGTCGGCTTGTCATTGGTGAAGACGCTGATGTTGCCACCGGAGGCCCCCAACTGGCTCAGAGTGACGGAAGAGACCTTGGAAGGGTCCTTCAGCTTGACCACGAGCGGAACTTCGGAGGCGAGTCCGCCCCAGTCGTCCGTCGCGAATTCCATGTCTGACCAGAAGCTCGCGCCGTTGCCGTCAAAAGTCTTGACGAGGTCGGAGTCGTAATTTCCGGCGAAATCGAAGTTGCCGAGTCGCGTCACGTCTTCGATGACGGGCGGTCCGGCCGCCGGCGCCTCGGTGGCGGTCGACGACGGCTGCGCGGTGGACGGTTCCGGTGCGCTGGAGGAGGCGGAGGTTGCGGCGTTGGTCTGCGGGCTGCTCTTGAAGAGGCTGCCAAGGTTGGTGACCGCGAAGATCAGGCCGACCACCAGCACGGCAGCCAGGAGCCCGCCCACCAGCCAGCGCATGGAACGCGGCTCCCGGTTGGGCTCGTCCTCGTCTTCGTTCTCGTACTCGTCCTCATCCTGGTCGACGGCGGCACGGGCGGAGGCGGGGAAGTTGCCCGGAGCCCGATCCGCCGAGTCGAAGCCGGCAGCAGCCACTCCGGCAGCCGCGGCTGCGCCGCCGTGGTGCTCTCCGCCGCGGTGATCGTCACCGGTGTAGTCGTCGTCGGACCACAAGGAAACTTTTGGTGCCGCGGCGGTTGCCGGCTGCTGCGCTGCCGGTTCGGCCTGGCGGGGCGAGCCGTTCTGGACGGGCTGCGGCGCCGTTGAATGCGCCGCCGTCTCCTGCGGTGCGGTTGTGGGTGCCCTGGCGGCCGCCGCGGCTGCTGCCGCGGCAGCAGGAGCGGAAGCGGGCCGCGACGGTACTCCCGCGGGGGGCGGTGCCGGAGAAGCCGGCGGCTGTGCGTTTGTGCCCTGGGCCTGGCCATAGTTGATGTACCCGGCGTCGACTTCCTCGTCGTCGTAAAGCCCGTCGTAGGTTTCGGGTTCGTGGGAGCGGGCCTGCCCAAAGATCTCGCTGCCCAGCGTGTCCGTGAAGAAGGGTTCGACGTACGGCGGGTTGGAAGAGACCACAAGATCCAGCAGATCCGCGGCCGAGGTGTGGTTGGTGATCAGGTACGTGGTGGCGTCGCTGACGCCAAGATCGAGGATCTGCACGTTGCCGGGACGTTCGCCCGTGGCCACTTCACGGGCGCTCTGGGCCACCTGGTCGGCGTTGCCCGGGCCTGCGACGAGTATGCTCACGGGGCGGTTGAGCACCTGGTCCACACCGTCCAGCACCAGATCCTGGTCATGTGAGGTCAGTACGGTGGCAGTGACCTTGTAGCGGCCACCGAGTACTGATCCGACATCGATCGGGTGGGACACGGGCTCCTCCTAGACTGTCCGGGACCTGCCGACGTGGTCACTCCGAGAGCGACCGTGTGCCCTCCGGTAAGCCGGTTGACCGCTGGTCCGCAACTTCCCTTGTTAGTCTTCGATCCTAGCCGATGCTCTGTCCAGGCCGCGTGAGCACGGCAGTTCGAAACGGAGCCGGGATCATTTTTTCTTTTTCCCGCCAAACGGGAAGTAGGGGTTGTGGCCGGCCGGCCCCTGGTAGGTGCGGCGGCCCGGCAGGGGAACATCGCCCTTGCCCAAGCCGCCCTGCGCGGTGCTGGGGAGGTCTTCTGCCGGCAGGTAACCGCCCTCCGGGCCAGCGGGACGGCCGTAAGGGAACGAGTCCTCTTCCCGAATGTCGGGACCGGCACGGAACGACTCGGCGTCGAACTCGCCGGAAATTCGCGGAATCAGGCCCGTATCCACCGAGACGGTGGCCCGCTCCGGTGCCCTCCGGACCTCCGCCGCGCCGTCTGCCTGCGGCCCCGTGCCGGGCCCTGCGGCGGTGCTGCGCCGGAGCCGCCCAAGCAGCGGCTGCAGGAGGTCCTGCAGCTCGGTGACCCGGAAGAGCTTCAGCAGCAGGAAATAGGCGGCCAGCATGACGGGACCGACGACGACGATTGTCACCAGGGCGGCGGTCCGGTCGCTCCAGGCGTAGCCGTCCGGGTTGTAGCTGCCCAGCAGCCACAACGCCACAGCTCCGGCGAGGGCGGAACCCAGGGCCGCATACCCCATGCGGATGTAGGAGCTGGCGATGCGGGGCCCGTCGAGGTGGCCCAGGAGCCGGCGCAGGAAGGTCGCGCTGACGATCACGGAAAGGATGTTGCCGGCCGTGTAGAGGATCGCGATGGCGAAGATGATCTGATCGAACGGCAGGAACTGGATCGCGAACGCGGCCGACAGGTTGACCAGCGCCAGGACCAGCTGGATGAAGAACGGCGTCCGTGCGTCCTCATTGGCGTAGAACACCCGCGACATCATGAAGTTGGCGCTCATGAACGGGGTGCTGAGGGCCAGGATCGTGAGGGTTTGGGCCAGCATGACGCCGTCCAGGCGATTGTTGCCGGAGAAGAACATGCCCAGCGGTCCGGCCAGCGCGAAGAGCGCCAGCGCGCCGAAGACGGTTGCCACGGCCATGGTCCGCAGCCCGTGGGAGAGCGCGTTTCGCAGGGCGGCCCGGTCACCGTCCTGGGACGCCCGGGTCATCCGGTTGAACAGCACGGTGGCCAGGGACAGGGCAATGATGGAGTGCGGCAGCAGGTACAGCTGGCTGGCCACCTCCAGCACCGCGTTGCCTGGAATGAAGGCTGCCGCGGGATCCCCGGCCTGCTGGAGGCGGAGCCGTTCCGCGCCCGGGATCGTCGCGATGCGCATGACGTAAAGGAAGGCGAACTGCCCGACGGCGGCGGTCGCCAGGGTCCAGACGCTCAGCTTCGCGGCATGGCCCAGACCGACCCCGCGCCAGCCGAAGCGCGGCCGCAGCCCCAGCCGGAGCCTGAACACGGGGATGAGCAGCACGGCGGTCTGGGTGACGACGCCGATTGTGGAGAACCCGGCGACGAGGATGGTCTGGAACGGGCCCCAGTTGTCGATCGTGTGCGGGTTGGTGGCGTTGGCCCCCATGATGCCGATGAACATGCCCAGCCCGGCGATCGCCACGACGTTGTTGATGATTGGCGCCCACATCGCGGGTCCAAAGGCCCCGTGGGCGTTGAGGACCTGGGTCAGCAGGGCGTACAGGCCGTAGAAGAAGATCTGCGGAAGGCACCAGAACGCGAACGACACCGCGAGGGCCTTCTGCTGCGGCGAGTAGCCCTGGGTGGTCAGTTGAATGACTGACGGCGCCAGGAGCGTGACCAGCAGCGTGAGAACGAGCAGCACCAGCACCGCCAGCGTCAGCAGCCGGCTGATGTAGTCCGCTCCCTTGTCCGGCGCCTTGCTGGCTTTGATGATCTGCGGCACCAGAACAGCATTGAACACCCCGCCGGCCACCAGCAGGAAGATCAGGTTGGGAAGGTTGTTGGCGTTGATGAAAGTGTCGTTGACCGTCGAGCCCAGGCCCAGGGCGGCGGCCAGCATCCAGGTCTTGGCGAAGCCCAGGAAACGCGAAACGAGGGTTCCGGCGGCCATGACGGCGCTGGAACGGGCTTCTCCGGATTGGGCAGCTTTGGAATCGGCGGGGCCGGAGGGTACGGGGGCGGGTTTGGCTGATGACATCGTCTTCATCGTCTCACCCGCGCGGGGCATTAGTCGCTATCCGTGGACGTGACCGGCCGCACCGGCGGCCTTCAGCGGTCTTCCGGCAGGACTTCTTTGGCCAGATCCGCGATGCGGCGTTCGTTGGGGAAGGACAGCTTGCGCGCCAGCTCCTGGATCGGAACCCATGCGACGTCCACGGCTTCCTTGTCCGGATCGTTTTCGATGGTGAGTTCCCCGCCGGTGGCCCGCAACAGGTAGTGGTGCACGGTCTTGTGGACGCGGTGCCCGCTCACGGTGAACCAGTAGTCGATGCTCCCCAGCGGTGCCAGGATCCTGCCTTCGATCCCGGTTTCCTCGGCGATCTCGCGGACCGCGGCTTCCTCGTTGCTTTCCTTGCCTTCCGGGTGGCCCTTCGGCAGGCACCACTCGAGACGTCCGCCGCGGTTAAGGCGCGCGATGATCGCTACCCGCAGGTCGGCGTCGGACATGTCCACCACGACGCCGCCGGCGGAGATTTCCTCCACGGTGGGCAGGGAGGCCTGGCCCGTGTGCTGGACAGGCGCGACGTTGGCACCTATTGCCGACGGCAACGGTGCGTTTGTCCTCCTGCCGGGAGCGCTCGGTACGGGATGGGCCATGAGGTCCACTCTAACGACTCTTGCCCGCTGTTGATGACCTAAACATGGCCGGAAAGTAGACGGCCGGGAAAGTCGGCCCGCGCCGGTTCGTGCGCAATCGTGACGAACCCGCCGGATCCTTGCGGGTTCCGGTGTGGTGCTGGCGCGGTTTTCTGACAAGCTTAAGTAACTATGGCGCACGCACATCACAAGACTGACTCCCACACCGTTTCTTTCCAGGTGGATCCGGTGGTTCTGGAGCTCGGGCAGCGCTTCGTGGACGCCGGCCACGAGCTGTCCCTCGTGGGCGGGCCGGTCCGTGACCTTTTTCTTGGCCGGGTCTCGCCCGACCTGGACTTCACCACTGACGCCACTCCGGACCAGACGGTTGCCCTGATCAAGAAATGGGCGGACAACTACTGGGAGATCGGGCGCGCCTTCGGCACCATCGGGATGCGCAAGGACGACTTCCAGATCGAAATCACCACCTACCGGGCCGACGCCTACGATCCGGAGTCCCGCAAGCCGATAGTGGCCTTCGGAACATCCCTGACGGATGACCTGTTGCGGCGGGACTTCACCATCAATGCCATGGCCCTGCGGCTGCCCATGCTGGAGCTCGTCGATCCTTTCGGCGGCGTCCGCGACCTGCACGCCTCGATCCTCAATACGCCCGGGCCGCCGGAAACGTCCTTCTCCGACGACCCCCTGCGCATGATGCGCGCCGCGAGGTTCGCGGCCCAACTGGGGGTGTCGCTGCACGCAGACGTCCGCGAGGCCATGGTCCGGATGGCTGAACGGATCAGCATCATCTCGGCCGAACGCGTGCGCGATGAACTGATCAAGCTCATCTGCGCCGCGCAGCCGCGGGCCGGCGTGGACCTGCTGGTCGATACCGGACTCGCGGACCTGGTGCTGCCGGAAGTCTCGGCCCTGCGCCTGGAATCCGATGAACACCACCGCCACAAGGACGTCTACCAGCACTCGCTGCAGGTCCTGGAACAGGCAGCAGCGCTGGAGTCGAAGGCGGACGGCCCGGTTCCCGGCCCGGACTTCGTGTTGCGGTTCGCCGCCCTCATGCACGACGTCGGCAAGCCGGCCACGCGCCGCTTTGAACCGGGCGGCGCAGTGAGCTTCCGCCACCACGACATGGTGGGCGCCAAGCTGACCGCCAAGCGCATGAAGGCGCTGCGCTTCGACAACGACACCATCAAGGCCGTGGCCAGGCTTGTGGAGCTGCACATGCGCTTTTACGGCTACGGTGAGGCCGGCTGGAGCGATTCCGCGGTCCGCCGCTACATCACCGACGCCGGTCCCCTCCTGGAGCGCCTGCACCGGCTCACCCGCTCCGACGTCACCACCCGGAACCAGCGCAAGGCGGACCGGCTGTCCTTCGCCTACGACGACCTCGAGGACAGGATTGCGGCGCTGCGGGAGCAGGAGTCCCTCGACGCCGTCCGCCCGGACCTGGACGGCGGCCGGATTATGGCGCTGCTTGGTCTCAAGCCCGGTCCCGTGGTGGGCCGCGCCTACAAATTCCTGCTGGAAGAACGCATGGAGCACGGCCCGCTCGATCCCGCCGTCGCCGAATCCCGCCTGCGGGACTGGTGGGCGGCACAGCCCGAGGCGGCGCCCGCCGGCGCCGAACTCTCCACCACTGAGGAGTCCTAAGTGATTGCACCATCCAACGGCCCCCGCCCCCAACTGTGGATCCTGCGGCACGGTGAAACAGAGTGGTCCAAGAGCGGGCAATACACCGGTCTCACGGACATGCCCCTCACGGTGGAAGGCGAGCAGCAGGCCGTGGAGGCGCGCAGGGTGCTCGAGACAGTCGACTTCGACCTCGTACTGACCTCACCCCTGCGCCGCGCCCGCCGGACCGCCGAACTCGCCGGCTACCCCGACGCCCAGTTGGAGCCGCTGGCGGTGGAGTGGGACTACGGCGACTACGAGGGCATCAGCTCGGACCTCATCCGCAAGGACAACCCCGAATACCTGATCTGGACGCACGGCGTGCCCAATGGTGAAGCGCTCGACGACGTCGCCGCCCGCGCGGACAAGATCGTGGCCCGGGTGCTCGAATCGGGCCTGGACAATGTGCTGATCGTCGCGCACGGGCATTTCTCCCGCATCCTGACCGCCCGGTGGCTCGGATTGGACCCCCGCGAGGGCCGGCATTTCGTGTTGGGGACCGCCAAAGTCTGCACACTGGGATGGGATAAGAAGACACCGGCAATCGTGCGCTGGGGACTCTAAAACCGGTTTTTAAAACAAAGTTAAAAAAAGTTTATGAATTCGGTAGGCAACTGCCGCATTCGTAGTGTATTTTTATTTCTGACCCCAAGGCGACTTGCCGGGGTCACGGCGCGCGTCGCCCGGCCTGTCAGCCGGAGCCACGGCAGAACAGAAAAGGAGGTTGGGAAAATGATGATTACTTTGACTAGCGGATGGATGTACTCCACCACCGCCAACCCGGCCTCGTTCGCTGACCCGCGCCCAAATGTCGGACTGACTGTTTCCTGACCGCTTTCCCGTCCCAGGCAATGCAGCCTGGGGCCCGCGGCAGTTGGCCTTCCATGACGGAAAGCCCAATGACGGCAGCCTGAACAGGCGGAACCACGCGGTTGCGCAGCCTCCCCATAGTTCGGAACCCAGCTTCTTGTTGGGGTTTCGGCGCTACCGCGTCCAGGGGCCATTCTCCATCGAATAACTATTTCCTATCCGGAATTCCGGCCTAATTAAGGCCGGGGATTTTCGGGCTAATTGCCACGCCCGGAACCGGTTATTCGAATTCCCTGCATCCAGCGCTCTATTTGTCGCGCCCAAAATACGGCGGCCCGTTTCATCCGCCCATTCCTGCTGCCTCCTGTTCGCCCCATTGAACCAAGGCGGCTCAATCCCCACCAACGAAAGGTCCCTGTGACTACCGCAACCACCGCTCCTGCCCACCGCACAGCCCTGCCCGCCACCAGGGCGCGCCGATCGAGTCCCCGAGGGGAGGTAAGAACCATGATGAACAAGCTCTATACGGTCCTGTTCCGAAAGCTGAGCCGCAGGGAGTCGACACGCTTCAACGGCCAACTCTTGGACCAAAGGCGGGACGACACGTTCCTCGCCATGCATCAGGCCGGCCTGATTCGCTGACGCCCGATCTGCTGACGGCCGGACATTTCCGCCACCGGCGCATGGACTAGTCCCGTGCAGGGGCGGAGCCCGTTGCCGGCAGGACTGTCCGCAGCGAAGGAGGACCTGATGACTGACATTGGAACCGATCCCAGGGAGCCCGTGCGTCGCCGCACGGGCTCCCCCTTTTAAGCATCCCTTCGTGGCCAGCCGTTGTGGCGGCTCCGATACGACGTGCCAGCGAAGACCGCGGCGCGGCACGGGTCAATGTCCCCCGGTAAGCTCAAGGTCATGCAGGAGACAAAGCCGCCGGAGCGCAAACGGGTCCGATTGGTCATCCCGAGCCGCAGCGACCCTTTTCTCCGAAACTTCACGGAACTGGTAGGCGGTCCCTTGGGCCACCGCTCGGCGCCCGGGATCGTTTCGCCGGGATTCTTTACGGTGGATCGTGTTCTGGTCATCCTCACTGTCCTCGCCGCCCTGGCCGGGATTCTGCTCAAGAACTTCTGCCGCACCAACGGCTGGGAAACACCCGGGCAGTTCTACGCCACGTGCTACTCGGACTTTCCGGAGCTGTTCCGCAACCGCGGCCTCGGCGATGGCGCCTTCCCCTTCATTACCCCGGGAAGCCTCTTCGAGTACCCCGTGCTGATGGGTTTGATTGCGGGTGCCACCGCACTTCTGGTGCCCGGCGCCGGCACCGACGATCCCCGCGTCCTTGGCTACTTCGACGTCAACGCCACCTTGATCGCCGCCGTCTGGATCATCACCGTGCTGGCCACGGCGCGGACGAACCGCCGGCGGTCCTGGGACGCGGCGATGGTTGCCCTCGCCCCCGGCATTGTCCTGGCGGGCGTCATTAACTGGGACATGTGGGCCGTGTGCATGCTGGCTCTTGGCATGTACTTCTTTGCGCGGAACAAGCTCGTCCTCGCCGGGATCTTCATCGGCCTGGGCACGGCCACCAAGCTCTACCCGCTGTTGATCCTCGGCGCCGTCCTGCTGCTGGCGCTCCGGAGCGGGCGCATCCGGGCGCTGCTGATCACGGCCGGTGCCGCAACCGCGGCCTGGCTGGCGGTCAACGTCCCGGCAGCCGCGGCAAATCCGGACGGCTGGAAGTACTTCTACCAGTTCACGCAGGAGCGGCCGGCGGGCTACAGCTCGCCCTGGTTCGCCTACAACCTGGTGGCCGCCCGGCTGGGCTGGAATCCGCTTGAGGCCGCGGCCATCAACTCCCTGGCACTGGACCTGTTTCTCCTGGCCTGCATCCTGATTGCGGTCCTGGCACTGACGGCACCCCGCCGGCCGAGGATCGCGCAGCTGGCGTTCCTGATCGTGGCCGCGTTCATCCTGACCAACAAGGTGTACTCCCCCCAGTTCGTGTTGTGGCTGATCCCCCTGATCGCCCTTGCCCGGCCCCGCTGGCGTGACTTCGTCATCTGGCAAGCCATCGAAGCGCTGCACTGGGGCGCCATCTGGATGTACCTCGGGCAGGCAACCAGCGGCGGCTCGACCCAGCACAACATCGACATGCCCTACTACGTCCTGGCCGTGGTTGCCCACATGCTCGCCACCGCGTACCTGATGGCCCGTGTCGCCTGGGACATCTGGGATCCGTCCAGCGACGTGATCCGCTGCCACCGCATCGATGATCCGCATGGCGGCCCCTTCGACGGTGCACCGGACTGGCTGCGGATTGATCTGCGCCGGCCCGCGGCGTCCCTGGTGCCGTGGCGGAAGCGTGCCGTGGCGGAAAGCCACAGCGCATGACTGACGTCGCCGTCGTCGGTTCCGGCCCCAACGGGCTGGCCGCGGCGGTGACCATGGCGCGGGCCGGACTCAAAGTCCACGTGTTCGAGGCGGCCGCCACACCCGGCGGCGGACTGCGCACCGCCGAACTGATGGAACCGGGCCACTTCCACGACGTCTGTTCGGCCGTGCACCCCATGGTTCTGGCCTCACCCTTTTTCCGCCGATTCGAGCTGTCCAGGCGCGTGCCCCTGGAGGTGCCCGAGCTCTCGTACGGATCCCCGCTCGACGGCGGCCGCGCGGCGCTGGCCTACCGTTCCCTGGACCGCACCGTTGCGGAACTCGGGAGGGACGGCGCCGCCTACCGCCAGCTCATGGAGCCCCTCGTGCGGCGGGTGGAGGGCGTCGCGGACCTCACCCTGAACCAGCTGCTGCGGATTCCGGCAGATCCCCTGGCCGCCGCCGCGTTCGGCCTCCGGGCGCTCGAACAAGGCTCGCCGCTGTGGAATGCGAGGTTCAGCCAGGACCTGGCTCCCGCACTGCTGAGCGGCGTCGCCGCTCATGCCGTGGCGCCGCTGCCCTCGATCACCGCCGCCGGCGCCGGGCTGATGCTGGGCGCCCTGGGCCATGCCGGCGGCTGGCCGGTTCCGCGCGGCGGATCGGCCGCGATTGCCCGGGCGCTGACCGCTGACATCGAGGCCCATGGCGGGGTGGTCGAGACCGGCAGGCGGATCACATCGCTCGCGGAGCTGCCGCCGGCCCGGGCCACGCTGCTGGATGTGGCACCCCCCGCGCTGCTGCACCTGGCGGAGGGCCGGCTCCCGTCGCGCTATAAGAGCGCCCTGGCGTCCTTCCGCTTCGGGAACGCTTCCTGCAAGGTCGATTTCATCCTCTCCGGACCGGTGCCGTGGGCGGCGGACGGCCTCGCCGATGCCGGGACGGTGCACGTGGGCGGCACCCGGGCGGAAACCGCCGAAGCGGAACGCCTGGTCGCCTCGGGACGGCATCCGGACCGGCCCTACGTGCTGGTATCCCAGCCCTCGCGTTTTGATGCCGGCCGCGCGCCGGCCGGCCGGCACATCCTGTGGACCTATTGCCACGTTCCGGCCGGTTCCACCGTGGACATGAGCGATGCGGTCATGGCGCAACTGGAGCGCTTCGCGCCCGGGTTCCGGGATGTGGTGGTGCAGTTCAAGGTGACCACGGCCGCAGGGCTGGCGGCGTACGACGAGAACTTCGTCGGTGGGGACTTCGGCGCAGGCCGCATGGACCTTTGGGGCATGTTGCGGCGGCCGGTGCTGAGCCCGGTGCCCTGGCGGACGCCGCTGCCAGGGGTGTACTTGTGCTCGTCGTCGACCCCGCCCGGTCCCGGCGTCACCGGGATGCCCGGCTTCCACGCCGCCCGGCATGCCCTCAAGGACATGTTCGGTCTCGGCGTCCCGGACCTCGGATACCGGGTCCCCTAGCCGCTAGCCCCGACGCGGCGCCGCAACGGCCGCCGTCGCCGCCCTGGCGGACAGCCGTCCGTCGCGCATGCTCGCGACGGCGTCGGTGAGCGGCACGAAATCGGTGTCGTGGGTGACCATGACCGTTGCCACGCTGAACTCGTCGGTGACCTGCCGCAGCAGCCGGACGATTGCTTCGCTGCGCTGGTGGTCAAGGGCTGCCGTCGGCTCGTCCACCAGCAGCACGGCAGGGTTGCCCATGAGTGCCCGGGCAATGTTGACGCGCTGGCGCTGGCCGCCGGAGAGCTGGTGCGGCCGCTTCGCCAGGGCATGCCCGAGACCGACAAGGTCCAGCAGAGCCGCGGCGCGTTCCCCGGCCGCCCGCGCCGTCCCGCCGCGCAGGCGCTGGGTGATCACGAGCTGCTCCACCGCGGTGAGGGAGGGCAGGAGGTTGGGCTGCTGGAAGATGATGCCGATCTTGTCCCGCCGCAGTGCGGTGCGGCCGGAGTCGGGCAATCCGCCGGCGTCCTCGCCGTCGACCACCACCAGGCCGGCGGAGGGCCGGACCAGGGTGGCGGCGACGGCCAGCAGGGACGACTTGCCGGACCCCGAGGGGCCGATCAGGGACACGAATTCGCCTGCGTTCACCTTGAGGCTCACGGAATCCAGGGCCTTAAGGGTGCCGTCTCCGTCCGGGTACTCCAGGGTGACGTTGACGAGGTTCAGGGCGGTGTTGTTCAGGGTTGAGTTCACGAGATATGCCTTTCTAGGAATATATGGGCGGGCCGGGGCTGCTCAGTTGCCGCCGAGGGCGATGAGCGGATCGACGCGGGCCACGCTGCGGACCGCGAGGGCTGCCCCGGCCAGGCCCAGGAGCACGATTCCGGCGATGGGCAGCAGCGTTGTCCAGGGCGTGAGGAGGAACGGCGCCGCCTGCGACGCGAGGACTCCGCCGGCCACACCGGCCAGCCCGCCGGCCACCGCGCCGGCCAGCAGGACCAGGGCCGCCTGCGCCATGGCGTCCCGGAGGATGTAGCGGGCGGACCCGCCCAGTGCCTTCAGAACGGCGATGTCCCGGGTGCGCTGGACCGTCCAGACCGTCAGGAAGGCAACAATCACGAGGGCTGAGATGCCGTAAAGGAAGGCCTGCATGAGCAGCAGCGAGCCGTTCTCGCTCTTGTACGAGCCGAGGGCCTGGAAAGACCCGTCGATCGTGGTGCTGACGGTTCCCGCGGCGGTATTGGCGGCACCGAGATCCACCCCTGTACCGGACGTGGAGTCGAATGTCACGGCCAGCACCGTCGCGGCGTCCGCGTCTTGGATATGGGCCAGCTTCTGCCAGTCGGCCAGCGTGGTCCACACGACGCCGGTGTGGGAATACCACTGCTCCGGCACGACCGCCGTCACCACGAGGTCGGCGCCGCCCACCGAGGCGTGGCTGCCGATGCTGAGCTCCAGGTCCTCCGCCAGTCCAGCTCCGACGGCGATGGTTCCCTCTGCCAGCGTGGCGGGAGCCAGGCCTGCGCCGGGCTCGGTGCCGAAGACCGCAACGCTTGCCGTGTGTGCCGGCACGCCTCCGGCGCCGAGTGCCTGGAAGCGGCTCTGGCTGATCCCGACGGCGTCGGCGCGGGCGACGCCGTCGCGCGCCGACCACAGGCTCTGTTGGGCGCGCGTGACCTCGGATTCGGTAAACGAGGCCTTGGCTGCGCTCCCGGCCGGGGCGCCGAAGACCAGCTGGTCGGCCGGGAGGGCGGCGAGGGCCGACGTCGACTGGTTTCCGAGGCCGGCCGTCAGTCCGGAAAGCATGACGAGCAGGAGGGTAATGAGGGCGACGACCGCACCCATCAGGGCGAACCGTCCCTTGGCAAAGCGGATATCGCGGATGGCGAGATACATGGTGTCCTTCGTGGTGTCGTTTGAGGCGCTTGTGGCGTTGCTTCCAGCCTTCCCTCCGCCGGGCTCCGGGGCATCGGCCGCCCGGTTGGACCGCCGGCACCGGTCGGACGGCCCTGCGATCAACCAAAAGGTTGATTCCGCCGGGGGCGGGCCGTTTTCCGCAGGAGCCCCGCCGCACCGGCACTACGCTGGAAGCATGGAGGGCGACGCCGGCAACACGGTCCACAACGGCACAGGACCCAAGGGCGCTGGGCATGCCGGCGCTGGGCACGCCGACGCTGGGCATGCCGGCGCACCGGCGCCGGGCACGGAGCCCACCGGGGCGGCCGTCATTCTGCGCGTCCTTCGCGTGAGCCTGCACGTCGGCTTTGCGGTGCTGCTCCTGGTGGCGCTGCTCCGGCTCCTGGCCGGCGGTATCACGGGCCAGGAGTGGATCACCCTGTTGCTGGCCGTGCTGCTCGCCGCCTTTTACCTCGTGGGCACCGTGCTGGAGAAACGGCACGCCGCCCGCCGGACCCGGTTCGATCCGCGGCCCTACTCGGCCTGGTGGCTGGGCGGCGTCTGCCTCCTCTGGCTGCTGCTGGTCTGGGCCAGTGCCGACTTCGTCTGGCTGGCCTTCCCGCTGTTCTTCCTGCAGTTGCACGTGCTCCGGCGCCGGCTGGCGCTGCCGGCGATCGCACTGAGCACAGTGTTTGTCATTGCGGCGCTCTGGTTCCACAACGGCGGTACCGCGTCTCCCGATCTGGCCAGTGCGGATCCGGCCAGCGTGGGGCTGCAGCTGCCCATGGTGCTCGGGCCCGTTTTCGGCGCAGCCTTCGCTGTGGTCACCGGGCTGGCCTACCGGGCACTGTTCCTGGAGGCGGAAAACCAGCGGCTGGCGGCCGAAGAGCTCCGCCGCACCCGTGCCGAACTCGCCCGGACCCAGCACAATGCCGGCACCCTGGCCGAGCGGACCCGGCTGGCCCGGGAAATCCATGACACCCTCGCCCAGGGCTTGTCCAGCATTGTGCTGATGGGGCGCGCGGCCGAGAAGGCCCTGGACGACGGCGAACCCGCCGTGGCACGGGACAGGCTCCGCATTGTCCGGGACACGGCCGCCGCCAACCTGGCAGAGGCCCGCAACTTCGTCCGGGCCCTGCAGTCCCCCGATCTTGAGGACGGCTCCCTCGTGGCCGGACTTCTCCGGCTGTGCGAAACGACCGAAGCGGAGACCGCGGCGCGGGGTGCCGGGCTGCGTTGCCGCCTCGACGTCGAAGGCGTGCCGGTGGAACTCCCCGGCGCCCACCAGACGGTCCTGCTCCGGGCCGCGCAGGCGAGCCTGGCCAACGTGCGGGCGCATGCGCAGGCGGGCACCGCCGTCGTCACCCTTTCCTTCCTGGGCCCGGACGTGGCCATGGACATCTACGACGACGGCGCCGGATTCGACCCGTTGGCCTTGCTGGCCCGTCCGGACGGGTCCGGCTATGGTCTGACGTCGCTGCGGGACCGCGTGGCCGCCCTCCACGGGCAGCTGGACATCGAGTCTGCCCCGGGTGAGGGAACCGTGGTGGCCATCCGGCTGCCACTGGGCCAAGCGCCCGGTTCCAACGCCGCGCCGGCGCCGGCCCGCGGGGACCGGAAATGAACAACATCCGGGTGTTCCTGGTGGACGACCACCCGGTGGTCCGGGCCGGTCTGCGGGCAATGCTGGGTGATCTGGAGGGCATCACAGTGGTGGCCGAGGCCGCCGACGGCGCCGCCGCGCTGGCCGGGCTGGCCAGGCTCCACACCCTGGGCGAGCCCGCGGACGTGGTGCTCATGGACCTGCAGATGGGCGCCGGCATGGACGGCGTCACCGCCACCGGCCGGATCAAGGCAGGAGAGGCCGGCGAGCCGGCGCCGCCGGTGCTCATCCTGACCACCTATGACTCCGACGCCGACATCCTGGCCGCCGTCGAGGCCGGCGCCAGCGGCTACATGCTCAAGGATGCCCCGCCCGAGCAGATCCGCCAGGCGGTGCTCTCTGCCGCGGCGGGCGGCACCGCGCTGGCCCCTGAGGTCGCGGCCCGGCTGATGGGCCGGATCAGGAATCCGGAGCCCGCCCTGTCCGCCCGCGAGGTCCAGCTGCTCGGATTGCTGGCCACCGGGATGGGAAACCGGGCGATCGCGAAGCAGCTGTTCATTTCCGAGGCCACGGTCAAGACGCACCTGGTGCACATCTACGGCAAACTCGGCGTGGACAACCGCACCGCCGCGATCGCCGTGGCAGCGCAGCGCAGGATCATCCGGCGGCCCTAGGCGTCCCCGGCGGGCAGGTGACGGTGTTATGTGACAACAGAATTGTCGGTGGCCCGGGGCATAATGGGCGCCATGGGGAACTCATCAAAACTTGCACTGGCCCTTGTGGGCCTTGTTCTTGGCGGCTCGCTGGTCGCCTGCGGCGACGGCCGTGAGGGCGCCGAAAGCGCTGCCAAACAGCTCGCCTCCGCGGTGTCCGCGCTCGACGTCGGATCCGTCGCCTTTGAGGGCAAGGACTCAGGTGCCGCCAACGACCAGCTCAAGGAAGTATTCAAGGGGCTTGACCCGGCCCGGCCTGCAGTGGACAGCGGCCAACTGACGCTGGAGTCCGATAAGGCCACGGTCCCGCTCAACTACCGCTGGAAGATCGGCTCCGAAGAGTGGAAGTACACCACCTTCGCCGAGTTCAAGAAGTCCGGCGACAAATGGCTGACGGTCTGGAACCCGGCCACCCTGGTCCCCGAACTGGCCGAAGGCGAGCTCGTC
Source organism: Arthrobacter sp. 10T425 (assembly GCF_056393985.1). Taxonomy (NCBI): domain Bacteria; kingdom Bacillati; phylum Actinomycetota; class Actinomycetes; order Micrococcales; family Micrococcaceae; genus Arthrobacter; species Arthrobacter sp. 10T425. Next base: position 110,706 of record NZ_JBFTGZ010000010.1, read on the forward strand.
GGCTCGGCAACCCATTCGCCGTCGCGCGCCGACATCCTGGGCGCCGGCGGGGCCCCGCTGGTCACGTACCGGCCCGTGGTCAATGTTGGCATCGACAAGCCGGCGCTCGGCGGTGCAGACGCCGCCGATTCCGCCACCAAGCTTGCCCAACTGGTGGGGGTCGACCCTGCGGCGTACGGCCAGCAGGTCGCGGCGGCCGGCCCCGAGGCGTTCGTTGCCGCCATCACTTTGCGTGAAGAAGGACGGACCATCACCGACGCTCAGATCGGTGAGATTCCCGGCGCCCGTGCCATCCGGGACTCCCTTCCGCTGGCACCAAACCGCACCTTCGCCCGCGCCCTGCTGGGCACGGCAGCGGAGGCGAATGCAGAACAGATAGAAAAATCGAACGGCGCACTCAAAGCAGGGGACACCACGGGCACAGGTGGCCTGCAACAGCAATACGACGCGCAGCTTCGCGGCAGCGACGGCATTCAGGTCTTCGCCGAGAAGGCAGGCCTCACCGCCGCAGAGAAGCAGGCTCTGCCCAACGCGGGACGCCGCGTACTTTTTCAGACTGAGATAAAGGAAGGCACCCCGCTGAAAACCACCCTGGACCCGAAGCTGCAGCAGCTTGCGGAAGACGTCCTCGGCAAGGTGGGCCCGGCGTCGGCGATTGTGGCGCTCCGGCCCTCCAGCGGCGCCGTCCTGGCGGCCGCCTCCGGGCCGGGCAGCAACGGCTACGACACCGCGATGCTGGGACAGTATGCCCCTGGATCGATCTTCAAGATGGTCGATTCCCTGGCCATGTTCCGCAACGGCATGACGCCCGACTCCAAGGTGGACTGCCCGCCCACCCTCACGGTGGACGGCCGCACCTTCAAGAACGCCGAGGGATACCCTGAGTCCTCCCTGGGGTCCGTGACGCTGCGCGACGCCTTTGCGCACTCCTGCAACACCGCGTTCATCAACGCCCGCGACACCGTCACCCAGGCACAGCTCGAATCCGCCGCGACCTCCCTGGGCGTGGCAGTTGAAGCACCTGCGCTCGGCGCGGCCGCATTCCTCGGCTCCGTCCCCGGGGATGCCGAAGGAACCGAACATGCCGCCTCCATGATCGGCCAGGGCAAAGTGCTCCTGTCCCCCCTGGCCGCCGCCGTCATGGCCGGCTCGGTTGCCAAGGGAGCCCCGGTGGCCGCCCAGCTGGTATTGAATCCGAACGAGGGCGACAGTCCCCCAGATGCCCAGGGCGCCGCGCCCACAGGAACGGCTACAGCCGGCACGTCGCCGGCTGCCCCGGCCTCCGGTGACGCGACGCCGTCGGCCCCCGCACCGGCCACGGCCGTCGAAAAGCCGGTAACTGCAGCGGAAGCCGCGGCACTGGCTGACATGATGCGGGCCGTCGTCACCAGCGGTCATGCCGGGTTCCTGGCCTCCGTCCCGGGCGAGCCCGTCGGGGCCAAGACCGGAACGGCCGAGTTCGGCAACGACACCCCGCCCAAGACGCACGCCTGGATCGTGGCCGTGCACGGTGACCTCGCCGTCGCCGTGTTCGTCGAGGACGGCGGACTCGGGGCCACCACCTCCGGGCCGCTGCTCAAGGAGTTCCTGACCCGGGCCGGCTGAGCGGACGCTTTCCCGGCCGTGGGAAGATTGAACGCGTGGCTCATATTGACGTATCCGGCATCGACTACTTCCTCTCCGACGGCACCCAGCTGCTCAACGGGGTGACCTTCAAGGTCCCGGACGGCACCAAGACAGCGCTGATCGGGCCCAACGGGACCGGCAAGACCACGCTGTTCCGGATCATTTCCGGCGATCTCGTCCCGGACGAAGGCGTGATCGGCCGGTCCGGCAACATGGGCATCATGCGCCAGTTCGTGGGCCAGGTCCGGGACGAGTCCACGGTCCGCGACCTGCTGGTCTCCGCCGCCCCGCCTGCCCTGGCCGCCGCCGCGCGTACCGTCGATGAGGCAGAGCTCGCCATGCTGGAGCACGACGACGAGCCCACCCAGATGGCCTATGCCCAGGCGATCGTGGACTGGGGGGATGCCGGCGGCTACGACGTCGAGACCGTCTGGGACGAGGTCTGCATGGCCGCCCTCGGCCTGCCGTTCGACCGGGCGCAGCACCGCCCGGCGTCGAGCCTCTCCGGCGGCGAGCAGAAGCGTCTGGTCCTCGAGGCCCTCTTCGCCGGCCCCGACGAACTGCTGCTCCTCGACGAGCCGGACAACTACCTCGATGTTCCGGGCAAGCGCTGGCTCGAGGCCAAGCTGAATGAGTCGAAGAAGACCGTGTTCTTCATCAGCCACGACCGTGAACTGCTCAACAACGCCGCCGGCCGCATCGTCACCCTGGAACCGGGCATCAACGGCGCCGGCGCATGGATCCACGGCGGCGGCTTCGGCTCCTACGTGGATGCCCGGGCCGACCGGAACGCGCGCTTCGAGGAACTGCGCAAGCGCTGGGACGAGGAGCACGTCAAGCTCAAGGAACTCGTCAACATGTACAAGAACAAGGCCGCGTTCCGCTCCGACATGGCCAACCGCTATCACGCGGCGCAGACCCGGCTCGCGAAGTTCCTCGAAGCCGGCCCGCCCGAGGCCCTTCCCATCGAACAGAACGTGCAGATGCGGCTCAAGGGCGGGCGCACCGCCAAGCGCGCCGTCGTGGCCGAGAAGCTGGAACTGACCGGCCTGATGAAGCCGTTCTCCACCGAAATCTGGTTCGGCGACCGGGTGGGCGTCCTGGGTTCCAACGGTTCGGGCAAGAGCCACTTCCTGCGCCTGCTCGCCACCGGCGGCACGGATCCCGAGCGGGAGCACCTGCCGGTGTCCGACGTCGAGATCGCCGAGGTGCCCCACGAGGGCACCGTGAAACTCGGCGCCCGGATCCGGCCCGGATTCTTCGCCCAGACCCACGTCCGGCCCGACCTGCTGGGTAAGACCCTGCTCGAAATCCTGCACCGGGGCGACGAGCACCGCTCGGGCATGGGCCGCGAAGCCGCCGCCGGGGCCCTCGACGGCTACGGGCTGGCGGCGCAGTCCGAGCAGAAGTACGAATCCCTCTCCGGCGGCCAGCAGGCGAGGTTCCAGATCCTGCTGCTGCAACTCTCCGGGGCCACGCTGCTGCTGCTCGACGAGCCCACGGACAACCTGGACCTGCACTCGGCCGAGGCCCTGGAACGGGCGATCGACCACTTCGAGGGCACCGTCCTGGCGGTCACCCACGACCGCTGGTTCGCCCGGACCTTCGACCGCTTCCTGGTTTTCGGCTCCGACGGCAGGGTCTACGAGTCCGCCGAACCGGTCTGGGACGAAAAGCGCGTCGAGCGCGCCCGCTAGAGCCATCGCGGGGTCCACTAAGCAACGCGGGGTCAGATACAGCCCATGCCGGGGGCGGTTATGGGCGCTAAGTGACCCCGCGTTGCTATTTGAAACGCGCAACAAATGATTAAATGATCACCAGCCGCTAGCATTTGAGCATGAACACTGATGAGCGGCACCGCCTGATCGGCGGACTGCTGCGCGACCGGGAGCACGTGACGGTGGACGATCTGACGGCCGCCTGCGGCGCCTCCGGCGCCACCATCCGCCGTGACCTCGACATCCTGGCCCTGCACGGCGTGTTGCGGAGGGTCCACGGCGGAGCCAAGAGCCTCGTTTTCGGCGGCGAAAACCCGCACTACGGGCAACGCGAACTCGAGGACCACACCGCCAAGATGCGGATCGCCGCCGGGGTGGCGGCCATGCTCGCGGACCGTGGACACGTCTGGCTGGACAGCGGCACCACCGCCACGGAGATCGCCCGCCAGTTGCGCCAGCGTGAGATGACGATCATGCCGATGTCGCTGCGGTCCGTCACCGCGCTGTCCGCGGACGACGGTCCGGCCGGGCGCCGCCCCGAACTCCTGATGCCCGGCGGCAGCCTCGTCCCCGGCGAACTTTCCTTCCGAGGACCGATGACGGAATCCAACATCCGCTCGCTGCGCTTCGACACCGCCGTCGTCACGCCCTGCGCCCTGAACCTCAAGGACGGGCTGTTGGCCCACGACCTCGACGACGCAGCAGTCAAACGCGCCGGCCTCGAATCCGCCGCCCGGGTGATCGTCGCCTGTGCCGCCGCCAAATGGAACGCCACCGCCGTCGCCCTCGTCGCATCCCTGGACGCCGTGGATGCCATCGTGACCGACCGGCAGCTCAGCCCTGAAGAACTTGACCAACTCGCCCAGCACTCGGTGGAAGCAGTGATCGTATGACCAGTACCGCAACCGTCCCGCAACTCAAGGCTGCCACCGGGGCGACTTTCCTTGTCTTCGGGATCAACGGATTAGTTTTCGCCAGCTGGGCAGCCCGCATCCCGGCCGTGACGGAGATCCTGCAGATCACCGCGGGCCAGATGGGAACCCTGCTGCTGTGCGTCGCGGTCGGTTCGCTGATCGCCCTGCCGACGGCCGGGTTCGTCGTCGGCCGGATCGGCACCGCCAACACCGTCCGCAGCGCCGGACTCGTGGCCGCGGCGGCCGGTGTCGGCGTCGCGCTCTCACTGATGGCGGCCTCCATCCCGGGGACTGCCATCGCCTTGTTCTTCTTCGGGATAGGCGTCGGGCTGTGGGATGTTTCGCAGAACATTGAAGGTGCCGACGTCGAACACCGGCTCGGGCGCACCATCATGCCGCAGTTCCACGCGGCCTTCAGCGGCGGCGCGTTCGTCGGTGCCCTGATCGGCGCCGGATTATCCACCCTGGGGGTCGGGCTCCCGGAGCACCTGCTGGTCATAGCCGCCGTTGTCGCCGTCCTGACCACTGTGGCCCCCCGGTATTTCCTGCCCCATCGGCCTGCCGAAGCGCCCGCCGCGGGGGACGCGGACCGGGGCAACTCCGGTTCGGCCTGGCGGGACGGGCGCACGCTGCTGATCGGCGTCGTCGTCCTCGGCGCCACCCTGACCGAAGGCGCCGGCAACGACTGGATTGCCAAGGCCGCGGTTGACGGCCTGGGCGCCGAACAGTCCACGGGGGCGCTGCTGTTCGCCGCGTTCGTGCTGGCCATGACCGCCATGCGCTTCTTTGGTGGCCGTGCGATCGACGTCTACGGCCGTGTTGCCGTGCTGCGGGCCAGCATGGCGGCGGCAACTGCGGGCCTCTGCCTCTTCGTGTTCGCCGGCAACATCTGGCTGGCCGCCGCCGGTGCCGTGCTCTGGGGCGTGGGGGCAGCACTCGCGTTCCCGATCGGGATGTCCGCCGCCGCGGACGACCCCAGGAAGGCGGCGGCCCGGGTGTCCGTGGTGTCCACGCTGGGCTACATTGCCTTCCTCGCCGGGCCGCCCCTGTTGGGCTACCTGGGGGATGTCACCGGTGTCAGGACCGCCCTGCTGGCGATCGGGATTCCGATTGTGGTGGCCCTGGTCCTCGCCGGAGCCGCGAAGCCGCTGCCCGCGAGGTAGCAGTATGGTGGTCCAATGCGAACCATGCTGAGGAAGGCCCCGGGCCGCCTGTCGAAATTCGACCGCAAACTGGTGCGCGCCGTCTCCAATCTGCCGGGAGGAGGCCATGATGACTTCTTCCGCCGTCTGTCCGCCGCCGCCAACAAGGGCAAACTTTGGTTCGGCGTTGCCGGAGCCCTGGCCCTGGTGCCCGGTAAGACGCGCAGGGCAGCGGTGCACGGACTCATTGCGCAAGGCGCTGCCTCGGCAGTCACCAACGTCGTGTTCAAGACCCTCCTGCCCCGGGCCCGCCCCCTGCCCGAACACCTTCCGGTCTTCCGCTTCGTGAACCCGCAGCCGACGAGTTCGTCGATGCCGTCGGGACACTCCGCCTCCGCGGTGGCTTTCGCTCTCGGGGTCGGCATGGTCCGCCCGGTCCTCGGTGCGGCGCTGGCCCCCGTCGCGGCCGGAGTGGCCTACTCCCGGGTCCACACCGGGGCCCACTGGCCCTCGGATGTGCTGTTCGGGTCCGCGATCGGCGCCGGCGCGGCCATGGTGACGCGGAAGTGGTGGCCTGTCCGACCGCCGTTCCCGGAAACCCGCCGCGGCGCCGCCCCGGCCGCGGAACTCCCGGACGGCCAGGGGCTCGGCATCGCGGTCAACACCCTTGGCGGGTCCTATGCTGACGAGACTGTCGACGCCCTGCAAAAAGTATTCCCTAAAGCGTATATAAAGGAAATCGGGCCGGGTGAGTCCGTCGACGCGGGCATCGCCCAGGTCGCGACCCGGCCGGGCATTGCGGCCCTGGGCGTCTGGGGCGGCGACGGAACCGTGGGCGCCGCGGCGGCCGCCGCCGTCGAACGTACCCTCCCGCTGGTGGTGCTCCCCGGCGGAACGCTGAACCATTTCGCCCGCGACGCCGGCACCCCCACCCTGGCGGACGCCGTGCAGGCGGCGTCGCGCGGCGAGGCCGCCGTGGCCGACGTCGGCCACGTGAGTGTCGAGCGCGGGCTCCCCGACAGCCCGGAGCAGCTCGAGCTGATCATGCTCAACACGGCCAGCATCGGCCTCTACCCGAACCTGGTCCGCCGGCGGGAGCAGCTCCAGCCGGCACTGGGCAAACCCCTGGCCGGAGTGGTGGCCATGTTCCGGACCTTCGCAGCCGGCACCCCCACCACGCTGATCGTCAACGGGGTGCGGCACCGGCTGTGGATCCTGTACATCGGCCGCGGCCGCTATTACCCCCGCGACCACGCGCCGCTGGTGCGTCCGGTACTCGCGGACGGTGTCCTGGACCTGCGGATGATCACTGCCGATGAGCCGTTCGCCCGGTTGCGCCTGCTCTGGGCCGTGCTCACGGGCACCGTGGCCACGTCCGGGATCACCCATCTGAGCGAAACGGACCGGATCACGGTGGAACCCGGGAACGGGCCCATGGTCCTCGCCGTCGACGGAGAGGTCATGCCCGGGGTGCGGCGGGTGGAATTCACGGTCCGCCCCGGCGCGCTGACCTACTACTCGCCCCTCGGCTGAACCCCGTCATCCAAACCCGTCATCCAACCCCTGTCATCCTCCCGGACTACCCTGATTAGCCCCTGAATCATCCCTGAGACCGGCGAAATACGCAGCTTGCCTCGGTAGCGTGGTGTGCAGACGGGCCCGTGACTGCGGTGCCCCGGATCATCTCCCGCTACGCAAAGGAACGCTTCCATGATCGAAGCACGAGGCCTGACCAAGGTTTACGGCGACAAGACCGCCGTCGCCGGCGTCAACTTCACCGTCGAAGCCGGCCGGGTCACCGGCTTCCTGGGTCCGAACGGGGCCGGAAAATCCACCACCATGCGCATGATCATGGGGCTGGACCGGCCGACGTCGGGCTCGGTGACCGTCAACGGGTTCCCGCTGACCGGGCACGCCGCCCCGCTGCGCGACGTCGGCGCGCTGCTCGATGCCAAGGCAGTCCACACGAGCCGCTCCGCCTACAACCACCTGCTGGCCATGGCGGCGACCCACAGCATCCCGAAGAAACGGGTCCACGAAGTCATTGAGATGACGGGACTGGCCGAGGTGGCCAGGAAGAAGGTCGGCGGCTTCTCGCTCGGCATGGGCCAGCGGCTGGGCATCGCCGCCGCCCTCCTGGGCGACCCGCAGACCGTCATCCTGGACGAGCCCGTCAACGGCCTTGACCCGGAGGGGGTGGTGTGGGTCCGCAACCTGGTGAAGTACCTGGCCTCCGAGGGCCGCACGGTCTTCCTTTCCAGCCACCTCATGAGCGAGATGGCCGTCACGGCGGACCACCTGATCGTGATCGGCCGCGGGAGGATCATTGCGGACGCCCCGATCCAGGAGATCATCACCGGCAAGGGCCAGGGCCGGACGCGGGTCCGCACCGACCAGCCGGACCGGCTCATGCAGCTGCTGGCCGGGACCGGGGTCTCGGTGGAGGTCCAGGAGCGCGAACTCCTCGAAGTCACAGGCCTGGACCCGCGCCAGATCGCCACTGCGGCGCTGGAGAACCACGTCATGATCTACGAACTCACCCCGCTGCAGGCCAGCCTCGAGGAGGCCTACATGGAACTGACCAAGGATGAGGTCGAATACCACTCGCTGATCACCACGGGCGCCGTTCCCGTCGAAGCCGGAGGCAACTAAGCCATGAGCTCCACAACCGTTGAATCCACGCCCTCGCGCCGCGGCGCCGACGCACAGAGGTCCGGAAACGGCAGCAGTTCCGGTCCCGGCCCCAGCTTCCTGCGGGTCCTCAACTCCGAATTCATCAAGTTCCGCACCCTGCTCTCCACTCTGATCCTGCTTGGCTCCACAGTGGTGGTCATGGTGGGGTTCGGGGCGCTTTCGGCCTGGGGGACGGGCCAGTTCTCCGAGGCCGCGGCCCGGGACCCGGAGGTCGGCGCCAGGCTCGCGGCCCAGGGCGGCGACATCGCCGTCAGCGTGCCCACCTCCGGCATCGCGTTCGCCCAGCTGATCCTGGGCTCCCTCGGCGTGCTGCTGATGAGCTCCGAGTTCACCACGGGCATGGCCCGGTCCACGTTCGCGGCGGTGCCCAAACGCATCCCCGCCTTCGCGGCCAAGCTCGTGGTGGTGGTGGTGACTTCCTTCGTCGTCACCGCCGCATCCACCCTGGCCGCCGGATTCGTATCCGTGCCGATCCTGGACAACTACGGCCTGGGCCTGGACCTGGGCAGCCCGCAGTCGGTCAAGCTGCTCCTTGTCAACAGCATTTACGTGGCGGCGGTTGCGGCCATCGGCATGGCGCTGGGCACGCTGATCCGCAACTCGGCGGGCGGCATCATGAGCCTGGTGGGACTGTTCTTCGTGGCACCCATCGCGTTCCAGCTCATTCCGGGCGACTTCTTCGTGGAGGCCCGCAAATACCTGCCCGGCAACACCGTGGATCCGCTGACCGCGGTGGAGCACCTCCCGGACACCCTCGAAGCCTGGCAGGCGGCCCTGGTGCTGGGCGCCTGGGTTGTCATCCCGGTGCTCCTGGCCGCCGTCCTGCTCAAGAGGCGGGACGTCTAGGCCGGCGCCACGGGCAGCGTCCAAGCCCTTCAGCATTTAGGCTCAGAGCATGATCGATGCGGTACCTGTCAGGGACGCGCCGGCCGGACCGGCCGACGCGTCCCTTGCTGAACTCACGGCCCGCCGCCGCGGCCGGCTCCGGCGCTACCTGCTGGCCAATCCGCGGGTCATGGACGTCCTGGTGGTGCTCTGCTACCTGGTCCTGGTCACGCCCACGGCGGCCGAATCGGTCATCCACGGCGACTGGCCGGTGGCCGTGCTGCTCGCCGCGGCCGCGCCGGTCCTGCTCTTCCGGCGGGCGTATCCGGTGCGGGTGGCGGCTGTTGTGGGGGCCCTGGAACTGGCGGTCACCTTCCTGCATCCCTGGGGGTCCAATGTCTCCGCCGGGCTCTGGTTTTCGCTGTACGCCGTCGCCGTCGTCCGCACCCGGCGGTTCGCCCTCGCCGCCCTGGCCCTGACCACCGCCCCGCTGCTGCTCCTGTACTTCCTGCTGGCCGTCGGCCCGCTGGACGGCCGGCTCCCGGACATGGCGGTCCGCACACCGGAGAATTTCCAGCTGCTGACGGGCATCGCGGCGGGCATCGGCATCGCGCTCTCGAATGTGATCGCCACGGGGATCGGGATCTCGGTGCGGCAGCGGCGCGAGCACGAGCACGAGATCGCGGCCTGGGCCGCCCGGGCCCAGCAGCTGGGCTCGGTCACGGAACGGAACCGGATCGCGCGCGAAATGCACGACGTCGTGGCGCACTCGCTGACGGTCATGATCAGCCTGTCGGACGGCGCCGCCGTCGTGGTCAAGAAGGATCCGGAGCGCGCCGCCGGCGTCCTGGCCGAACTCTCCCGGACCGGACGCACCGCGCTGGCCGACATGCGGCGCGTCCTTGGCGTGCTGCGCGAGGACGCCGCCACGGGACATGCCCCGCGCGAGCCGCTGGTGGCCGGGGGCAGCCTGGCCAAACTGCTCGAGGGCTTCCGCACCGCGGGACTGCCGCTGCACTACACGCACACCGGCCCGTCCCTGCCCGACGATGCGGCGTTCCAGCTGACCGTCTACAGAATTGTGCAGGAGTCGCTGACCAACGTGCTGCGCTACGGCCGCGCGCTCAGCCGGGTGGAGGTCAGCATTGTCCGGAACGGCTCCCGCGTCACCATTGAAGTGCTCGACGACGGCAGGGGCACCGTTGACCCGGGGGCTCCCGGGACCGGCGCGCAGGCGAAGCCTGACACACTGGACTCCTTCGGCACCGGGCATGGAATCGCCGGGATGCGGGAGCGGGCCAGGATCTACGCTGGCACCGTGTACGCCGGGCGCGCCGGTGACCGCGGCTGGCGCGTGCACGCGGAACTGAACTGCAACGGCGAGAATGCCATGGAATCAAGGGGGAACAATGTCCGACAACACGCCGGTACGCGTCCTGCTGGTGGATGACCAGCCGCTGCTTCGGATGGGTTTCCGCCTCATCCTGGAGGGTGAAGACGATTTGTGCATCGTGGGCGAGGCGTCCAACGGCGCCGAAGCGGTCCGCCACGTCCGGGAGCTCGCGCCCGACGTCGTCCTGATGGATGTGCGGATGCCGGTGCTGGACGGGATCGAGGCCACCCGGGCGATCGCCGCCTCGGGCTCCGACGCCAAAATCATTATCCTGACCACCTTTGACCTCGATGAATACGCCTTTGCAGCACTGCGGGCAGGGGCCTCTGCGTTCCTGCTCAAGGACGTGGCGCCGGCAGAACTGGTCAGCGCGGTGCGGGTGGTGGCCAGCGGCGACGCCGTGGTGGCACCCCGTGTTACGCAGCGACTGCTGGAGACCTATGTCCGTGGTGCCGGCGGCCTGGATCCTGCAGGGACAGGCGGCGCCGGCGGTCAGCAGGCCGGCGGCCCCGCACGCCCGGCGCGGGATCCGTTGCTGGAAGACCTGACGCCCCGCGAAAACGAGATGCTCGGGGCGATGGCGGAGGGACTCTCCAATGCCGAAATCGCGCACCGATACTTCCTGTCCGAGGCCACCGTCAAGACGCATGTGCGCCGGATCCTGACCAAGCTCCACCTCCGCGACCGCGTCCAGGCCGTGGTGTACGCATATGAGACCGGCCTCGTGGTGCCAAGCAACGCGGACTACTGACCGCCGCCGCCCTGCCGCCGCAAGGCAGGTTACCGGCAGGTAGTACCTGAAGCAGTGGTTTCAGGCACATTGCCGAATTGCCCGTGAGGCAACTTTGGTTGACCCTATGGCCCTCGCGTTGGGTGATGGCCCGGTCTGACCCGCCGTCATTTGTGGGACTGCACAAGACGGACGGTCCGCCGCGCGGTCTAGTGTGAAACGACATTGTGGTCCGCCGCACAGCATGGATTCGATTCCGTGCCGGCATCGAGCGGGCCTGAACCCCCCACGAAGGACGGCGCTTCCATGCCCGCTGACCAGCAGCTTTCAAAATCCCTGAAACCCAGGCATCTGTCCATGATTGCCATCGCCGGAGTGATCGGCGCCGGACTGTTTGTCGGTTCGGGTGCGGCGATCCAGCAGGCCGGCCCCGGCATCCTGGTTGCGTACGCCGCGGCGGGACTCGTCGTCATCCTCGTCATGCGGATGCTGGGCGAGATGGCCGCGGCCAACCCGGAAACCGGCTCATTTTCCACCTACGCGGACAAGGCCCTGGGCCGCTGGGCCGGGTTCAGCATCGGCTGGCTCTACGCATGGTTCTGGATCATTGTCCTCGGCATCGAGGCAACGGCTGGGGCAGCGATCATGCACCGCTGGGTCCCCGGCATTGACCAGTGGGTGTGGGCGCTTGCCCTGATGGTGCTGCTGACGCTGACCAACCTCGGGTCCGTTAAGTCGTTCGGCGAGTTCGAGTTCTGGTTCGCTTCCATCAAGGTCGCGGCAATCGTGCTCTTCCTGCTCTTCGGCGTCGCCGCGATCCTGGGCCTCATCCCCGGCGTTCCGGCGCCCGGCCTGGACAACCTGATCGGCAACGGCGGGTTCATGCCCAACGGCCCCGGCGCCGTCCTGGCCGGCATCCTCGTGGTGGTGTTCTCGTTCTTCGGCGCGGAAATTGCCACCATTGCCGCCGGCGAATCCGAGAACCCGGTCGATGCCGTCAAGAAGGCCGTGAAGTCCACTGTCTGGCGCATCCTCGTGTTCTACATCGGCTCCATCGCCATTGTGGTCACCCTGCTGCCCTGGAACTCCGCTTCCGTCGCCAAGAGCCCCTACGTCGCGGTCATTGAGCTGTTCGGCATCCCCGGCGCCGGAACCATCATGGACATTGTGGTGCTGACCTCGGTGCTCTCCTGCCTGAACTCCGGGCTCTACACCGCCAGCCGCATGCTGTTCTCGCTGTCCCGCCGCGGCGACGCCCCCAAGTCGTGGATGCGGATTTCCAAGCGCGGCGTGCCCGCCGCCGCGGTACTGGCCTCCACCGTGGTCGGCTTCGTCACCGTCGGACTGAACTACGTCGCCCCGGACACGGTCTTCCTGTTCCTGGTCAACACCTCCGGCGCCATCGCGCTGTTCGTGTGGCTCGTCATCGCGACCTCCCAGCTGATCCTGCGCCGCCGCATGGGCGCCGCCGCCAAGGACCTCCAGCTGAAAATGTGGCTCTTCCCGTACCTGACCTGGGTGTCGATCGTGAGCATCGTGGCCCTGCTGATCGGCATGGTGATCCTGGAAACCACGCGGGAATCGCTGCTGCTCTCGCTGGCTCTCGCCGCCGTCGTCGTGGGGATCGGCGTCATCCGCTACCGCAGGAACGGTGCCAAGGCCGCTGTTCCCGCAACAGGTGCCGGCGAGGCTCCTGCCGGTGACGCCACCCCGGTTGACGCCGAGCCTGGCGCTGAAGACGCCACAGTGGGCGCCCGCCCGGTGTCGTAGCCCCGGAAGGCTCCCGCAGCCGTCCCGCACCACCGGACATGCCCTCCCCCTGCGCCCACCACTGGACATAGCGCCATCATGTCCACTGCCCGGCGCGAGGGGAGGGCATATCCATGCGTGCCGGGGGACATGCCCAGTCCCCGGGCCGAGGGGAGGGCATGTCCATGCGTGCCGGGGCACAGCCGCGTCCCCGGGCCGAGGGGAGGGCATGTCCATGCGTGCCGGGGCACAGCCGCGTCACAGGAAGGGACTAGCCAGCCCATAGCGCTGCCGGGTTCGATGGGGTCATGACAAAAATGCCGCAGCCCCCGCACGAGCCGCACCCCAACCACGACCGCGGCCTGGAATTCGATCTCTCCACCCTCGTCAGCCGCCGATCGCTGGGCATGTTCCTCGGCGCGGGAACGGCCGCAGCCCTTGCGGCCTGCAGCCCGGGCGGCACCAGCGGCACCAGCGGCAGTTCGACGTCGGCCGCGGGGACCTCGGCCGCAACAGCCCCGGCGCCCTCGGCCGCGTCGGCGTCGGCCACTCCGACGCTCACCCGGGCGATCGCCGAGTGCGGGGTCGAAATCCCGCAGGAAACCGCCGGCCCCTACCCCGGTGACGGTTCCAACGGGCCCAACGTCCTCGAGGCATCCGGCGTGGTTCGTCAGGACATCACATCCAGCTTCGGGACCTCCACCAGCACAGCCGAGGGCGTACCGCTGACCGTCACGCTGACCCTTCTCGACAACGCCAACGGCTGCACCCCACTGGCCGGTGCCGCGGTGTACGCCTGGCACTGTGACCGCGAGGGCAAATACTCCATGTACGATTCGGGGCTTCAGAACGAGAACTACCTCCGCGGCGTCCAGGAGGCCGACGCCAACGGCCAGGTCACGTTCAAGACCATCTACCCCGGCGCCTACAACGGCCGCTGGCCGCACATCCACTTCGAAGTGTTCGAGTCCATGAACAATGCGACGGCGGCCGGCCAGGTCCTGGCGGTGTCACAGATCGCGCTGACCGAGGCCGCGTGCAAGGAGGTCTACGCGTCGGCCGGGTACGAATCCAGCGCGCAGAACTTCCCCCGCACCACGCTGAAGTCCGACAACGTGTTCGGCAACGACGGCGGCATCTACCAGCTGGCCACCATCACCGGCTCGGTGGCCGCGGGCTACGCCGCCGGTCTCAACGTCACCGTCTAGGCGCGGCGTCGCCCGGCACCGCGGCCCCCGGGGCCCGTGCGTGCCGGGCTAGACTCGGAGCCATGCCCACACCGAGCACTGCCGCAGAGCACATCCAGGACCTCGGCGCGTACGTCAGCGCGTCGCCGTCGAGCTTCCACGCCGTCCACGAGGCCGCGCGCCGGCTGGACGCGGCGGGCTTCACCGGCCTGGACGAACTGCAGCCCTGGCCGGAGCCCGCGGCCGCCGCCGGCAAGTTCTACGTGATCCGCGACGGCGCCCTCATCGCCTGGGTGGTGCCGGCAGGCGCCGGACCGACCACGGGTTTCAACATCCTCGGCGCGCACACGGACTCGCCCTCCTTCAAACTCAAGCCGAAGCCCACTACCGGCAAGTTCGGCTGGCTGCAGGCCGGCGTCGAGGTCTACGGCGGACCCCTCCTGAACTCCTGGCTGGACCGCGAACTCCAGCTCGCCGGCCGGCTCGTCATGCGCGACGGCACGCAGCACCTCACGGCCACCGGCCCGCTGCTGCGCTTCCCGCAGCTCGCCATCCACCTGGACCGGGCCGTCAATGAGGGCCTGGCCCTGGACAAGCAGCAGCACATGAATCCGGTCTTTGGCCTGGGCGATCCCGCCGGCGAGGACCTGCTCGGACTCCTTGCGGACCGCGTTGCCGATGCCGAGGTGGATCCGGCGCAGATCGGCGGGTACGACGTCGTCATCGCAGACACCCAGGCCCCGGCGGTGTTCGGCGCCAGGGGCGAATTCTTCGCCTCCGGCCGGCTCGACAACCTCTCCGCGACGCACGCCGGGCTCACGGCGCTGGTGGCGCACGCCGCCACGCCCGTCCCGGACGGTGCGCCGATTGCCGTGCTGGCCGCCTTCGACCACGAGGAAATCGGCTCAGCGTCCCGGTCCGGGGCGTGCGGGCCCATCCTCGAAGATGTCCTCGTGCGGATCTCGGACGGACTCGGCGCCTCTGCAAGCCAGCGGCGGCAGGCCTTCGCGGCGTCGTTCTGCGTCTCCGCGGACGCCGGCCACGCCGTGCACCCGAACTATCCCGAGCGGCACGATCCCGCCAACCGGCCGGTCCTCAACGGCGGGCCGCTGCTGAAGATCAATGCCAACCAGCGCTATGCCACCGACGCCGCCGGCGCCGCCCTCTGGGCCCGGCTGTGCACCGACGCCGGTATTCCGTACCAGGAATTCGTCTCCAACAACGTGATGCCGTGCGGGTCGACGATCGGCCCGCTGACCGCCACCCGGCTGGGAATCCGGACGGTCGACGTCGGCGTCGCCCTGCTGTCGATGCACTCGGCACGCGAGCTCTGCGGCGTCGCGGACCCGCACCGGCTGGCCGCGGTGACCCGGACGTTCTTCCGGACGGCGGCCTGACGCCTGGCGCCCTACGCGGCGACGCCGACTACGAGGTTGATGGTGGTTGCCAGAATGATGGTCCCAAAGAGGTAGGAGAGCAGGCTGTGCTTGAGGGCCTCGGCCCGGATGCCATGGTTCTGCAGCGCGGTGTCCGATACCTGGTACGTCATGCCCAGACTTGTGGCTAAGTAGGCGAAATCGGTGTACTGCGGCGGCCGGCTCTGGTTGAAGTCGATGCCGCCCACCCGGGAGCCTGCCCTCGCGCCCGTGCCGTAGTACAGCTCCGCGTACCGCAGTGTGAACAGCGTCTGGACCAGGGTCCAGGACAGCGCCACCGAGACTACCGCGAGCAGCCCGCCGGCAATCCTGGAGAGGGTGTCAGTGTTGTTGTGCGAATCCACGATGACCGCTGCCGCCGCCCCCAGGCTGGCGGCGTTGGCGGCCAGGATAAGCAGGTCCGTCGTGCTCCGGGCCGGGTCTTCCGTTGTGGCGTGCAACCGGGTGTCCGCGGGGTCGAGGCGGCCGATAACCAGCCAGACCCAGACGACGTAGGTCAAGGCGGCGGCGCACCAGCCAATCGTGGGAGCCTGCACCCAGTGCCCTGACATTCCGGCCGCCCCGGCGGCGAGTAGCCCCAACAGCACCATGGCGGCGAAGCGGAGACGGCTGCGGCGGAGCGGTGGCGGCACGGCTGACGAGGGGTTGGTGTGCATTTTCAGATCATGGCACAGCCGATGCGCCCCCCGACTGAACGCTGGCCGTGTGGCGGTTATCCACATGGCCGCCGACGCTCTTCCCGGCCAGGCCGCGGGGCCGTACGGTGGAGGCACGGAATCGCGGATTCCGGCCCGCATGCACTAAGCTATTGAAGTCTGTGCTGCGCCCTGCCTCCGTTCCGGCGGCCGGGCATTGCACGACACCGCAAATGAACCTCCTGTTACGGAAATGCCGTAACCGCTTAGCCCAAAGGAGGTGGGTTCACATATGCGTCCTTACGAATTGATGGTAATCATCGACCCCGAGGTCGAAGAGCGTGCCGTTGAGCCGTCGCTTCAGAAGTTCCTGAACGTCATCACCAACGATGGTGGAACCATCGAAAAGGTTGACATCTGGGGCCGTCGTCGCCTGGCTTACGAAATCCAGAAGAAGTCCGAAGGTATCTACGCCGTGGTGAACTTCACCGCCGAGCCGGCTACCGCCAAGGAACTTGACCGCCAGCTGAGTCTCAACGAGACCATCATGCGCACCAAGATCACCCGCCCCGAAGAGCAGAAAGTTGTTGCTGAGTAATTCAGCAGCCAACCTTCAATCTTCATCCCCGCAGGAACGCACAAGGAGGCAGTAGATGGCAGGCGAAACCACTATCACGGTTATCGGTAACCTCACCAATGACCCCGAACTCAGGTTCACACCGTCCGGTTCGGCCGTAGCGAATTTCACCATCGCTTCTACTCCCCGCACCTTCGACCGGCAGTCCAATGAGTGGAAGGACGGGGAAACCCTGTTCCTCCGCGCGTCGGTCTGGCGCGAAGCAGCCGAAAACGTCGCCGAGTCCCTGACCAAGGGCATGCGCGTTATCGTCTCCGGCCGCTTGAAGAGCCGTTCCTACGAAACAAAAGAAGGCGAGAAGCGCACCGTTATCGAGCTTGAGGTCGATGAAATCGGCCCGAGCCTGCGCTACGCCAACGCCAAGGTCAACCGCACCCAGCGCTCCGGCGGTCAGGGTGGTCAGGGTGGCTTCGGCGGCGGCAACAGCGGCGGTGGATTCGGTGGCGGCCAGGGTGCAAACCAGGGCGGCAACACCGGTGGGACATGGGGCGGCAACCAGCCCGCCGCGCAGGAAGACCCGTGGGCCACGCCCGGGGTCAGCAATGCGGGCGGCGGCTGGGGCAACGGCCCGGATTCCGAACCTCCCTTCTAAACAACATCTAAGGTCCGGCAACGAAAACCGACTGGCCGCCGCAACGCGGCCTGGTGCAGACTGCGCCGGATCACCACCATCCCGTGGATCAATATCCACGGGCTCCATCGAATAGGAGCTCCACGATGGCTAAGGCTGAACTCCGTAAGCCCAAACCAAAGTCCAACCCCTTGAAGGCCGCTGACATCACTGTCATCGACTACAAGGACGTAGCATTGCTGCGCAAGTTCATCTCCGACCGCGGAAAGATCCGCGCCCGTCGCGTCACTGGCGTCACGGTGCAGGAACAGCGCAAGATCGCCCAGGCAATCAAGAACGCCCGCGAAGTTGCTCTGCTGCCTTACTCCGGCGCTGGCCGCGGCTAAGGAAGGGATTAACTAAAATGGCAAAGCTCATTCTGACCCACGAAGTAACCGGTCTCGGTGCTGCTGGCGACGTTGTCGAGGTCAAGGACGGTTACGCACGTAACTACCTGCTGCCCCGCAACTTCGCCCTGACCTGGTCCAAGGGTGGCGAGAAGCAGGTTGAGTCCATCAAGGCTGCCCGCGTTGCCCGCGAGCACGCTTCCCTGGAAGACGCTCAGAAGCAGGCTGCTGCACTCTCCGCCAAGCCGGTCAAGCTGGTCGTCAAGGCTGGCGCAACCGGACGCCTGTTCGGCACCGTCAAGCAGGGCGACGTGGCCGACGCTGTTGAGGCCGCAGGCCTGGGCCGCATCGACAAGCGCAAGGTTGAACTGCCGGCACACATCAAGTCGACCGGTTCCTACCAGGCAAACGTCCGTCTGCACGACGACGTTTCCGCTGTGATCGAACTCGACGTAGTAGCAGGTAAGTAGCCCTCACCGGCTGCAGTCCTGAACTGCTGGAAGGCCCCCGCCTCCGGACCTCTCTGAGGACCGACGGCGGGGGCCTTCTGCTTTAACCCCAACACGAGGTCACTTGCGGTCCATGTTGGACGGCGTCATGGGCCGTAGGTGACCCCGCGTTGCTTTGGCGGGGCGGATCCCCTTAGGCGTGGTGCAGCGCCGTGGTGACATGCCGGTAGCCGAGCCGGACCAGTTCGGTGAGCACGGCCTCGTCGACGTCGTCGAGCTTGTTGACGTACAGGCAGCCGGCGCCGAGCTTGTGCCTGCCCAGCCTGCCGAGGAGTTCGGCGGCCTCCGGCCCATATGTCAGGCCGTAGAGCGACAGGCTGGATTTCCTGGGGGAGAAGCCGACCGCCGCGGCATCGCCCTCCCTGCCGCTCGCGTACTTGTAGTGGTAGCGGCCGAAGCCCACAATCGTCGGACCCCACATTTGCGCCGGTTCGCCCGTTATTTCGGACATCAGCGCCAGCAGGCGGAACCCGTCGGCGCGCCGGACCGGATGCTCGACGGCGGCCAGGAACTCCTGAACCGACGCGCCGGTTGCCTGCGTTTTGTTTTCTGCCATGAGGGCAGTCTTGCAGAGCGCGACATTCCTGTCAGGCGGGGAGGTTGGCCGGGAATAAATCCCCTATCCCGCCGCTTCTAAAGGTAGATGCAAACGCATGTAGTCGCGTTGCTGACCAGGATTCAACTTAGGAGCACTCCGTGGAAACCCGCCGTATCACCGTTATCTCCGCCGGACTCGGCGTCCCCTCCTCAAGCCGCCTGCTCGCGGACCAGCTGGCGGCCTCGGCCGAGCGGCAGCTTGCCGCGGCCGGCTACGCCGTGGACATCGAGGTCCTGGAGTTGCGGGACCTCGCCGTGGACATCGCCAACAACTTTGTAACCGGGTATGCGGCTCCGCGGCTCGCCGAAGTGATTGCCGGCGTCGAGGCCTCTGATGGCCTGATCGCCGTCAGCCCCGTGTTCAGCGCGTCCTACAGCGGGCTTTTCAAGTCCTTCATCGACGTGCTCGATCCCAAGGCGCTCGAAGGCAAGGCCGTGCTGATCGGGGCCACCGCCGGCACGGACCGGCACCAGATGGTGCTGGACTTCGCGATGCGGCCGCTGTTCACCTACCTGCGCACCCGGATCGCCGCCACCGCGGTTTTCGCCGGGCCGCAGGACTGGGGAAACAACGACGACGGCGGCTCGCCACTGTCGGTGCGCGTGGACCGGGCGGCGGGGGAGTTTGTCGCCCTGCTGCAGGACTCAGGGCCGCAGCAGAAGCCGGTCGCGCTGGAGTCCCTGCCGTTTGAGCAGCTGCTGGCCGGGATCGCTGCCCGGCGGTAGGTCTGCCCGGCGCAGGGCTCCCGGGCCTGCAGCGCCGTCCGAACCTTTTCGGCCGCCCGCTCGTTGTCCGGGACATGAAATGTCCCGTGGATTCTATTGACCTGATCATGAGTGAACGCAGCGGCGTGGAGATTGACTATTGCCCCCAATGCCGCGGGGTGTGGCTGGACCGGGGAGAGCTGGACAAGATCATTGACCGTGCGGCGGAGTCGTTGGGCCCGGCAGCCGGCGTCCCCGCTAAACCACTGCCGCCGGCAGCGATGCCACCTGCGGCGTTTTCACCTGCCGAGTTTTCACCTGCGTCGTTTTCACCTGCGGTTGCTGGCCACATTCCGCCGCCGCTGTACAACCTCGACCCGCGCCGGGACGACCGGCGTCCGGATGACGGCAGCTATGACGAGCGCCGGTACGATGACCGCCGCGACCGTCCGCGTCCCGACCAGTCCAGGTATGAGCAGCCGCGTTACGATGACCGCCGTCGTCCGAAGAAGAAGGAAGGCTGGCTGGGGGACTTGTTCGACTTCTAGCCATGCCGGGTCCCCGGCCGTGCCGGTGGCCCGGAGCCGGCGTGGGCCCCGCGGGGCTCAGTCGCCGAGCAGTGCGATGAACTCCCGGGCCTGTTTCATGGAAATATCCGAGTGGCGGGTCAGGGCGGTCGCTGCGGCCTCGGTGTCGCCGCTCTTAGCCAGGGTGCGGATCCTCCCGTAGATCTCATCATTGAGCATGTTGCTGCTCACCTCGCGGGTGACATCGCCCTTGCTGGCGATCGCGCGGTAGCGGTACGAGAACCGCTGGGGCACGTCGTCGTCGTCCGGTACGGCCGCCGGCGCCGGCTCAGGGGCGCGGAAGGGCTGGGGGTGGGCTGCCAGCGCCGCGACGGCGTCGCGGGACGCCCGGAGGCCCTCGCCTGTGGCCTCGAGGTAGACCTTGATGGCGGTCATGGCCTGCCCCTGCGCGATCAGCGCGTAGAGCTGCCGGTGCTGGTCCTCGGTGAGCTTGGCGGCCGCCGTCCGGGCCAGCTCCGCGGAGTTGGGGTCCGGCTGCGGCGCTGGTGCCGGCATGGTGCGTTCGCCGCGGCGGCTCCACGCCCGTATCGCCAGCAGTACGGCGGCGGCCACGAGCACCAGGATCAGTACGGGAATGAGCAGGGAGTCCATGTGCTAGAGCCGATCTACGTAATTCTTTGCGGTCTTCAGGTCCGAGCGCGTCGATTGCCGCAGCAGCCGGACGGCCTTCGTCTTGTGGCCGTCGTGGGCCAGCGATTGGAGCTGCAAGAGGAGCTGTGGGCTCAGGTGTCCAATGGCGGACAACGCATCCTGGTGGCCGGAGCTGTCCCGGCCCAAAAGGGCGGAGCGGGCGTGGTCGGCCTGCTGCGATTGCTGCTGGGAGTTCTGGCTGGGGCGCGTGGTAGCTTCAATCCGGGCGCGGGAGGCCTCGGCAGCCCGGACCTGTGCCGCGTAGTGGGCCTGGGACTTGAGCGCCAGTTCCTGCTGGTAACGCTCGGCATCTGAGATGCCGTGGTTCCGCGGCTTCAACGCCGTGACCGCCGCCCAGAGCACCGCCGCGAGGATGAGGGCAGGCAACATGACTATCAGTACATCGCCCATGATTAGAGCTTATGCCAGATTGCGGTTATCCACAGCATGTTCCGCACCTCGCGTACAGTGCGCCGCTGCTGGCGTCAATTCGGCTCGGCGGGAATGAATCCGGTCACAAAATGTGCGTATCGGGCGGCAAATGTGGCCTCCTGTGCCGCATCGTATCCCCAGCTCCAAGGTGCAGGCTGTGGATGAAGCTTGGCGGAAATTGTTTTGTGTCCACAAGATGAATGCAACATTTCCGCAGGTCAAGCACTGAATACAGGCTTAACTTTTTTTCTATCCACAGCTCTACCCACAGACTGTGCACAAGCATCAGGCACTAGTGCACAGGTTATCCACAGGGCAGCGGAGCGGCCGGGTTGGTGCCTGCCCCGGCGGCGGATAACGTAGCAGGATATCGGGCGTGGGAAGTGGAAAAACCTGCGGTCGCCGGATGGTGCCCACCAGGACACCGGCTCCGGGATCCGGCGCCCTGCGGCCGCACCAGCACTGTGGATAACGGCGGTTGCTGGCCCGGCGCGAACTGTCGGAGCTGACTGGTAAGAATAGAGCGGCCGGCATGTGCCGGGTTTTGCCGCCCGCATCACAGCAGTTCGGCAGCACAGCAGTTCGGAATCACAGCAGTTCGGCAACACAGCAGTTCGGCAACACAGCAGGTACGCATCACAGCTCCGCAATGACAACAGTTCGGCATCACGGCCGTTGAGCACCGCAGCGGCTGGGCGTTGACCCGCCGGGATACGGCGCTTGGCTGTAAAGCACTGGGTACGAGGGCATTGGGCATAAGGCGCAGTGCTTACGCGCCGCGGCGAACGGACATCCGCCACGGCACACAATGAAGGACGGCAGTTTTGTCAGTTACGCATCTGGACTCAGTCGAGGGTACGCGGGGAGCCGAGGGCAGCCGCAAGCCTCCGCAGGACATCCCCGCGGAGCAGTCAGTCCTGGGCGGCATGATGCTGTCCAAGGACGCCATCGCCGACGTCGTCGAGATCCTGCGTGGCCAGGACTTCTACCGTCCGGCGCACGAAACCATCTACGAGGCCATCATCGACCTCTATGGCCGCGGCGAGCCCGCGGACGCCGTGACCGTCTCGGACGAGCTGACCAAGCGCGGCGAAATCAACAGGATCGGCGGACCCGCCTACCTGCACGAACTCATCCAGACCGTCCCCACGGCGGCCAACGCCGGTTACTACGCTGAAATCGTGGGCGAACGCGCGGTGCTGCGCCGCCTGGTCAACGCCGGCACCAAGATCGTCCAGCTCGGCTACGGACAGGACGGCGAGGTCGAAGACCTGGTCAACCAGGCCCAGGCCGAGGTCTACGCCGTCGCCGAACGCCGGACCGCCGAGGACTATGTGGTCCTCAAGGACGTCATGGAATCCACCGTGGACGAGATCGAGGCCTCCGGCCACCGCGGCGAGGGCATGGTGGGTGTACCCACCGGCTTCTACGAGCTCGATGAACTCACCCACGGCCTGCATCCCGGCCAGATGATCGTCATCGCCGCCCGCCCGGCCGTCGGCAAGTCCACGTTCGCGCTGGACTTCGCCCGCTCGGCCGCCATCAAGAACAACCTTGCGACCGTCATGTTTTCCCTCGAAATGGGCCGCAACGAGATCGCCATGCGCCTGCTGTCCGCCGAGGCCACGATCGGTCTCCAGGACCTCCGCAAGGGCACCATCAAGGACGAACAGTGGTCCAAGATTGCCACCACCATGGGCCGGATGAACGATGCGCCGCTGTTCATCGATGACAGCCCCAACATGTCGCTGATGGAGATCCGGGCCAAGTGCCGGCGCCTGAAGCAGCAGCATGACCTCAAGCTGGTGATCCTGGACTACCTGCAGCTCATGAGCTCGGGCAAGAAAGTGGAATCCCGCCAGCAGGAAGTCTCCGAGTTCTCCCGTGCCCTGAAGCTCCTGGCCAAGGAACTCCAGGTGCCGGTGATCGCGCTGTCGCAGCTGAACCGTGGCTCCGAGCAGCGCCAGGACAAGCGCCCCATGGTCTCGGACCTGCGCGAATCCGGCTCCATCGAGCAGGATGCCGACATGGTGATCCTGCTGCACCGCGAAGACGTCTATGACAAGGAGTCCCCGCGCGCGGGCGAGGCGGACATCCTGATCGCCAAGCACCGTAACGGCCCCACAAAAGACATTGTGGTGGCTTTCCAGGGCCACTACTCGCGGTTTGCCAACATGGCCGCCGACGCCGGCGGTGGCGGCGGCTTCTAGCCCCGCCCGGCTAGTGGTCGCGGTCCGCGAGCAGGTGGTTGGGCAGCCGGTTCCCCGGGGCCCGGCCGCGGATTTCCAGCAGTTCGCGGGCGTGGGCGTGCAGCCGGATATCCTCTTCTGACACCGGCACCCACTGCGGAATCGGGACCGAGGTGCCGGTCTCGTCTCGGGCGACCATGACCGTCAGGCAGTACGTGGTCAGGTTCAGCTCGCGCCCCTTGGGGTCTCCGGAGCGGACGTGGACGGCGATGTGCATGCCCTTGGTGCCGGTGTAGACCAGACGGGCCTCCACCTCTACGACGTGGCCGATCAGCAGCGGCCGGTAGAATCGGACACCGCCGGAGAATACGGCCACGGTGTCCTTGCCGCAGTAGCGGGAGGCGCAGACATAGGCAGCCTCGTCGATCCACTTCATGACGATGCCGCCGTGCACCTTGCCGCCCCAGTTCACGTCCGTGGGCGCGGCCATGAACCGCAGCACCACGCTCTCGGCCGTGCCGGCGTCGGTATATTCCTGTCCGCTCATGGCCTCCACAATGTCCTCGCGGACCTTGATCCGGGCCAGCGCGTGGTCCCGCTGTTCGATTTCGTCCGGCGTCTCAGGGACGAACTGCGGCACCGGTATGGGCTTGCCGTCCGCGCCCACGGCCACGAAGATCACGATGCACTGGCTGCGCATGGTGGCGGGGCCGCCCTTCGGATCGCCCGAGGACACCACGGTGCGGATATGCATCGAGGACCGCCCGGTGTACACGATCGTGGCCTCGACCTCCACCATGTCGCCACTGTTGACCGGGTCCGCGAAGTGGATGTTCCCCACGTAGGCCGTCACGCAGTAGGACTTTGCCCAGCCGACGGCGGCGGCATAGGCCGCCTTGTCCACCCACTCGAGCACGGTGCCGGCGTCGACCGAGCCGCTGTGGCCGACATCGGTGGGGGCCGCCAGGAAGCGCAGGCTCACGGAATTGGGCGCGTTCTCGCTCATAATGCGAGTTTACTGATTGGCCCGGCAGGCGCGGCCGGCCAGCGACACAATCGCTCTCCTGCAGGCCACAACCACGCCATAACCACGCCATAACCCGGAGACACACGACGGCGGGCGGCCACCAAAAGGTGACCGCCCGCCGTCGCGCTCCAGGCCGTGAGCCATGCCGTGGATGCCTTAGGCCAGGACGCGGAGCTTCGAGTCGGCGCGGCCGAAGAGGGCGCGGTCGGCGGAGAACTTGCCGGCACCGACGAGGGCCACGGCTGCGGCGGCGGCCGCCAGGATCAGGACGAGTTCATAGCCGCCGGTTGCGACGAAGACGCCGGCGGAGGCGTGGACCATGAACAGGGCGCCGAGCATGTCCAGTGCGAGGAGGACCGCAAACACGCGGGTGAGCACGCCCAGGATCAGCGCGACACCGCCGACGAGCTCGAGGGTCGCGACGACGGGAGCCACCGCCTGGGCTGCCGGAACACCCATCTGGGTGAAGGCGGCCTGGGTGCCTGCGATCGTGAATTCGTTGAACTTCTGCCAGCCGTGGGCGGCGAAAAGGAAGCCGGCGATGACGCGCAGGATGGTTCGGGCGGAGGTGGTCAGGGCGGGCTGGTTCATGGGAAATACCGTTTCGTAAGTAGGGGGCGGCGCGGCTCTCAGCCGCCGCGGCTTCGGTTGCGTTCAAGATCCAGTCTTCCGGATATTTAGTTGAAATGTCAACTAAATGACGCGCTGGGTCGATTCAACGGCCCGGCTAGGGTTAACGCGTGCAACCTTCCCCGCAGCTGTCCACCGCCCCGCCGCCGACTACCGGGCAGCGCCGGGAAATCCTGCGCCTGGCAGTGCCGGCTTTCGGCGCCCTGATCGCCGAGCCGCTGTTCCTGCTCGCGGATTCGGCCATTGTGGGCCATCTCGGCGTGGCCGAACTGGCCGGCGTCGGGCTGGCATCGGCGGTCCTGCACACGGCAGTCGGACTGATGGTGTTCCTCGCGTACTCCACCACCCCGGCAGTGGCGCGGGCCATCGGCAACGGCCAGCTGGCCAAAGCCCTCGCCGCCGGGCGCGACGGCATCTGGTTGGCTTTGCTGCTCGGACTCGTCCTTGCGGTCGCCGGGTTCCTGGCCGCGGGCCCGCTCCTGGACCTGATGGGCGCCGACGGCGAGGTGCATGCCTTTGCCGTGGACTATGTGCGCGGGTCCATGCCCGGCCTCGTGGCGATGCTGCTCATCTTCGCGGGCACCGGGGTGCTGCGCGGACTCCAGGACACCCGGACCCCGCTGATCGTCGCCGCTGCGGGTTTCACGCTGAACATCGCGCTGAACCTGGTCCTCGTCTACGGGTTGGGCTGGTCCGTGACCGGCTCGGCCGTGGGCACGAGCATCGCGCAGTGGGCCATGGCGGCCGTCTATGTGCTGATCGTCCGGCGCAACGCCCGCAACCACGGGGTGTCCCTGCGGCCGGACTGGCGTGGCATCCGGGCCCTGACCGGGGTGGGTTCCTGGCTGATGCTGCGCACACTCAGCCTGCGGATCGCGATTCTCGCCACGGTGGTGGTGGTCACCGCCCAGGGGCCGGTCAATCTCGCCGCGCATCAGCTGGCCATGACCGTCTTCACGTTCTTCGCTTTCGCCCTCGACGCCCTCGCGATCGCGGCCCAGGCCTTGATCGGCAAGGAACTCGGCGCGGCCCGGCCGGTGGCGGCACGAGCGCTGACGCGCACCATGACCCGGTGGGGGGTCGGCTTCGGCGTCCTGACCGGAATCCTTCTGGCAGCCGCGGCACCGTGGGCGGGCGCCCTCTTCACACCCGACGCCGAAGTCCGGGCGGCACTCACCCTCGCCCTCTGGGTGCTCGCCGCCGGGCAGCCGCTGGCCGGGTACGTCTTCGTCCTTGACGGCGTCCTCATCGGCGCGGGCGACGCCCGCTACCTGGCGATCGCCGGCGTCGTCAACCTCGCTGCCTACCTGCCGCTGCTGCTGGCCGTGCTGTATTCCGGCGCCGGTGCCGGCGCGGGATTGCTCTGGCTGTGGGCCGCGTTCTCACTCGGCTACATGGCGGCGCGGGCGCTGACGCTGGGCCTCCGGGCCAGGACGGACCGGTGGATGGTGCTCGGCGCGCGGTGAGTTCGGGCTGGGTACGTGCCAAGCACTAAACTGGACGGGTGACTCTTCCCGCAGCGCCTGACGCGACCCCTGCCATCCGCGCCGCGGCCGACCTCTTCAAGCCCGTGCTTGTCAGGGCGGCCGTCGCGCTCGTGTTTGGCGCGGTCACCGTGTTCTGGGCGGCGCCGCCAGAATCGGGCATGGGCTGGGCCGGCGGCCTCTACCTGCTGGCCACCGGTGTGGTGATGATCTGGACCGTACCCAAGACCGGATTCCCCCCGCGGGAAGGCGCTGGCAGAGTCCTTTCCGCCGGCGGGGCAGCCCTGGCCGGAGCCGGCGCGGCCGTGGCCCTGATCCCCGCCCCGCTCGTCTTCGGAACCATCGCGGCCCTGGGCCTGGGCGTGGCCGGCGCCGCGGAGCTGTTCGCGGGCATTCGTGGCCGCGGCCGGTCCGTGCTGGCCCGTGACTGGATCGCCTCCGGCGTGATCGGACTGGGCACTGCGATCGCGCTGCCGTTCTTCATCGGCCTCGGCCCGCATGCCCTCCTCGGCGTTGCCGGCGGCGGGGCCATCATCAGCGGCGTCCTGTGGATGTTGTCCGGACTGACCCTGCGCCATGATGCTCCGGGCGATTCCGCGGAGGCCGTAAACTAGTACCGACAGGTTCTACCCGGCGTAGAACAATCGCGGTAACAAGACAGCCACGCTATTTGCGCGGGCTGCAGGAGGAAAACACCTTGGCACAGCAGAAACCCGGAGCGCCCCGCAGCCTGCGGACCTCGGTCAAGGGACCGCTCATGTTCTCCGCGTTCTGGGCCGTGGTGGTTTTCTTCGGCGTCCTGATCTTCGCCTCGGGCGGCAGCGCCCGCTCGCCCCGGTTCGATCTGGCGCTCATCGGCGCCGGCATCGCCTTTATTGTGATCCTGGTGGTGGCCGCCATGCTGGCCATGAGCCACAAGGAGAATCCCGCTGACCTGGGGAAGGGTTCCGGCGTCAACCTCAGTTCCAAACGCACGCCCTCCGGCCATGGCGGCCCGTCAGCGCAGCCCCGGCCCGAGGCCGGCCCCGGCGATTCCCGTGACAGCGGCCCGCAGGCCTAGCAACGAGGCCTGGCAGCGTGGCCCCACGGTGAGGCCCGACAGGCCGGCCTGACAGCGGGGCCCGACACCGCGGGCCCCTCCCGCCGGCACCTTCGGCGTCAGGACGCGGCTTTCCGGGCCCGGTACGCGGCCACGTGCGCGCGGTTGGCACAGTTTCCCGTGTCGCAGTAGCGCTTCGAACGGTTGCGGCTCAGGTCCAGCACGACGGCGTCGCAGTCGTCCGCGGCGCACACCAGCAGGCGGTCCATTTCCTTGCTGCGGATCACGTCCACGATCGCCATGGCCGCCTCCGTGCTCATCCGGTCGGCCAGCGGCGCCTCCGGGGTGGTGGCGTGCAGGTGCCAGTCCCAGGGTTCGTGCTTGACCAGCTGGGGCAGCGCCCGGGCCTCCCGGAGCAGCCGGTTCACAGTTCCCGCGGCTGCCGACTCCTCGGCCTGCCAGAGCTCGGCGAGCTCGCCGCGGAGCCGCCGCACGCTGGCCAGCTCGGCCCCGTCCCGGGTACGGGAACCGGTGAAGCCCTCGGCCTCCAGGAAGGCATCCAGATCCCTGACTGTGGCCAAATGTTCCTCACCGTTGGCCGCGGTGTTGATGAGGTTGACCACAGAACGCAGGGCAACTTCCGTGTCAGGGGCAAAAACCATCTTGACTCCTTACCTTGCCGGGGCGTAATGTCATGAGCATAACCCTACTTTACTCCTGACAGGAGAATGCCCGTGTCTGCCCCCCAGCGCCCCGTCGCCACACCGGTCCGAGACCTAGCCGCCCAGCGGTCTGCCTCCGAACCGGGCGGCACCCCGCAGGGAAGCAAACTCGAAGGCAAACGGGGAGGCAAGCAGGCCGCCAGGCAGAGCACCACGCGGGCCGCCGCACCATCCGGGTTCATGGCATCGGGCCTGGGCGTCGCCCTGTTTTCGTCCGCGGTATTCGGGCTCTCCGGATCATTCGCCAAGGCGCTCCTGGAAACGGGCTGGACTCCCGGGGCGGCCGTCACGGCCCGGCTTACCGGTGCGGCCCTGATTCTGGCCGTCTTCGCCATTCCCTCCTTGCGCGGGCGTTGGCACCAGCTCCGGGACAACTGGCTGACCGTGCTGCTGTTCGGATTCATCGGCGTCGCCGCCTGCCAGCTGTTCTATTTCAACGCCGTATCCCGGCTCTCGGTCGGCGTCGCCCTGCTGCTGGAGTACCTGGCGCCGGTGCTGATCGTCCTCTGGCTGTGGGCCGCCAGCCGGAAACGGCCGCGGCCACTGACCATTGCCGGCACTCTCCTGTCCCTCGGCGGGCTGATCCTGGTCCTGGACCTCACCGGGGCCGTCAAAGTCGACCTCATCGGGGTGCTGTGGGGGATCGCGGCCGCGGTGTGCCTGGCCATCTATTTCTTCATCACGGCCAAGGAAAACGACACCCTGCCGCCCATCCTGCTGGCTTCCGGCGGGCTCATGGTGGGCGCCATCGTCATGTGGCTTGCCGCGGCAACCGGGCTGCTGCCGATGGCCTTCAGCACGGCCGACACCCGCCTGGGGGCCTGGGTCACCCCGTGGTGGGTGGCGCTGGGCGGCCTCGTGGTCCTGGCCACGGTGGTGGCGTACGTGTCCGGAATTGTCGCCGCCCGGGCACTCGGCTCGAAAGTCGCGTCCTTTGTCTCGCTCACCGAGGTGCTGTTCGCCGTCATCTGGGCGTGGCTGCTGCTCGGCGAACTGCCCGGACCCATCCAGCTCCTGGGCGGCCTGCTGATCGTCGGCGGGGTGGTGCTGGTCCGGCTGGACGAGCTCCGGGCCCCGTCCGGCACCGGCGCGGCAGCGCTGGACCACGCGAACGACTGCGAGCCCGTGCCGTAGTCGGTTGTCCGTTCGGCCCGGGCACCTCGTTCCCGGGCCCGAAGGAATCTCAATCGGGCGACAGCCTACAACGCGCCTAACCGTGCCTCAATCACCACAAGGCCCTTAGCATGGAGATATGTGCCGAAATATCCGGACCCTCCACAATTTTGAACCCCACGCCACCACCGCGGAGGTGGAGGCCGCCGCGTTGCAATACGTGCGCAAGATCAGCGGCAGCACCAAGCCGTCCAAGGCCAACGAGGAGGCCTTCAACCGGGCTGTGCATGAGATTGCCCATGCGACGCAACACCTCCTCGACTCCCTGGTGACCCACGCCCCGGCAAAGGACCGCGGGGAGGAAGCGGCCAAAGCCAAAGCCAGGGCTGCCATCCGCTATGGCGCGGCCTGAGGCGGGGCGCCCGGCCTAAGGCCTGACTACTTTCCGAAGCTGCGCAGCCGCAGCGAGTTGGCCACCACCAGCACGGAGCTGGCGGCCATGGCGGCGCCGGCGATCATCGGGTTGAGCAGGCCCAGGGCTGCCACCGGGATGCCCACGGCGTTGTAGAAGAAGGCCCAGAAGAGGTTCGTCTTGATGGTGCCGAGCGTCCGGCGGGAAAGCTCGATCGCCTGCGCCACCTGTCCGAGGTCGTTGCCCATCACCGTCAGATCGGCTGCCTCGATGGCGACGTCGGTGCCGGAACCCATGGCGATGCCCAGGTCCGCCTGCGCCAGCGCCGCGGCGTCGTTAACGCCGTCCCCGGCCATGGCCACAGTGGCGCCGGCCGCTTGCAGCGTCCGCACGGCCTCAACCTTGCCCGCCGGGAGCACACCGGCAAAGACGTCGCGCGGGCTGATCCCGACGGCGGCCGCCACCTGGGCAGCCACAGTGGCGTTGTCGCCGGTCAGCAGGATCGGCCGGAGCCCGAGCTCCCGGAGCCGGGTAACTGCGGCCGCGGAACCGGGCTTAACGGTGTCCCGCAGGCTGATGATTCCGGCGATTTCGCCGTCCACGGCAACCCAGACGGCCGTGGCGCCGGAGTCTTCGGCAGCACCAAGCGCCTCGCGCTGAGCCGGGGCCGGAGCGACGCCGGACTCCAACAGCCAGCCGGTGCGCCCCGCGACCACGCGCCGGCCGTCGACCGTGCCATCGACTCCGCCGCCGGGTGCGGAGCGGAAGCCGGCGACGGCGGGGAGGCCGGCGCCGTTGTTGTTCACACGCCCCGCCGCCGCACCCAACGCCGCAGCGGCGATGGCCCGGGCGATCGGGTGCTCGGAGGCGTTTTCCACAGCACCCGCCAGGCGCAGGACCTCGGCTTCGCTGTGCGGCCCGAAACTTTGGACGCCGTCCACGGCAAGGCGGCCGGTGGTGACGGTCCCGGTCTTGTCCAGCAGGATCGTGTCCACCGTCCGGGTGTCCTCGAGGACTTGCGGACCCTTGATCAGGATCCCCAGCTGGGCGCCCCGCCCGGTGCCGGTCAGCAGTCCGACGGGCGTGGCCAGCCCGAGGGCGCAGGGGCAGGCAATGACCAGCACGGCGACGGCGGCGGTGAAGGCGGCCCGGACCTCGTCGGCCCTGACGGCCGGTGCGGCCGCAATCAGCCAGGCCCCGAAGGTGAGGGCGGCGATGACCAGGACGACCGGCACGAAGACGGCGCTGATGCGGTCGGCGAGCCGGGCGATCGGCGCCTTTCCGGTCTGCGCCGCGGAGACGAGCCTGCCCATCTGGGCCAGGGTGGTCTCGGACCCGACGCGGGTGGCACGGACCAGGAGCCGGCCTGAGGTATTGATGGTGGCCCCGGTGACCTGGCTGTCCGGGCCGACTTCCACGGGCACGGATTCGCCGGTCACGAGGGAGGCGTCCACCGCAGAGGCGCCGTCGATGACGACGCCATCGGCGGCGATCTTCTCGCCGGGGCGGACCACGATCACGTCTCCGAGGGCCAGCTGGTCGGCCGGGATCTTGTGCTCGGTGCCGCCGCGCAGGACCGTAGCGTCCTTGGCCCCCAGGTCCAGGAGGGCCTTGAGGGCGTCGCCCGCCTTTCGTTTGGCGTTGGCCTCGAGGTAGCGGCCGAGCAGCAGGAACGTGGTGACCACGGATGCGACCTCGAAGTACAGGCCGCCGGAGCCCATGCCCTCCGCTGCGGGATGTTCGGTCATGCCCGGGTCGGCAAGGAGTTGCCCGACCGAGAACGAGTAGGCGGCAATCACGCCGATGGATACCAGGGTGTCCATGGTCGAGGCCAGATGCCGCGCGTTGATGGCCGCGGCGCGGTGAAACGGCCACGCCGCCCAGGCAACCACCGGCAGGGCCAGGATGGCGGCCACCCAGCCCCAGTTCGGGAACTGGAATGCCGGGATCATCGAGATCGCGAAGACCGGGACGGTGAGTACGGCCGCCACAACCAGCCGCGGGCGAAGCGAGGGTGCGGCTGTGGCGGCCGGAAATCCGGTGCCGGCCGGGAGCCCTGCGTCCTCCACCGGCGTGCCCGGATACCTGCCGGACCGGACCGTGGCCTTGTAGCCCGCGGCCGCGACCGTGGCGGTGATCTGGTCATCGGTGATGTCCGCCGGGACGCTGACCCGGGCGGATTCGAGGGGCAGGTTGACGCTGGCCTCGACTCCGTCGAGCTTTCCGAGCCTGCGCTCGACCCGGTTGACGCAGGACGCGCACGTCATGCCCTCGATATCGAGGTCAATGACACGGCTCCCGGCCCGGTCCAACAACTGCTGGTCCAACAACTGCTCGCTGCTCACGGCGCCCTTCTTTTCTGGCTCGATTGGTTGTCTGCCGTTCCGGTGTCTGCGCCCGACGGCGGTTGCCGGTCCGGTGTCTGCGCCTGACGGCGCTGTTGTCACTCAGGCTTCGCTGGCGACCACGAGGTAGCCGGCTTCGGCGATTGCCTCGCCGATTTCGGAGGAGGACAGTGCTTCGTTGGAGGTGATCGTGACGGTGGAGATGCCGCCGGCGTTGAGGTCGACGTCGATCTTTTCGACGCCGGAGAGCGCCTCAAGTTCTTCGCTGACAGAGGACACGCAGTGGCCGCAGGTCATGCCGGAAACGTTGACGGTGGTGGAAACGGGGGCCATGGGGTGCTCCTTGTCGCTGAGCCGGGTATGGTTCCCCGGCCCGGTGGTGTGGTGGGTGGTACGGGTACTAGCGGAGCAGGCGTCCGATGGCATCGGTGGCCTCCTTGACTTTGACATCGATGGCCTCCGCCCGAAGCTCCGGGTCTGGCTCGGCGGCGGCGCCGACAACGCAGTGGCCGATGTGCTCTTCGACGAGCCCGAGGCTCACGGCATGCAGGGCCTTGGTGACGGCGGCGACCTGGGTGAGGATGTCGATGCAGTATTTGTCCTCGTCAACCATCCGGGCGATGCCGCGGACCTGCCCTTCGATCCGCTTGAGACGGCGAAGGTAGGCGTCCTTGTTGGACGTGTAGCCGTGTTCATGGGGCGGGGCGTCAAGGGGAACAGTGTCCAGACGTGCCGTGCCGGGGACTTCTGACTCGCTCATGCCCTCAACATATACCCCCTAGGGGTATGTTTCAAGCCCGCGGCCCGGGCAGGCCCAGGATGTGGAATGCTGCGCAAAACAAAGAGCTCCGGAGTGCGTTATTGGGGGATACGCACTCCGGAGCAGCTTTGGGGTAGGCCGTTCCTCCGGCCTACAGATCGAGCTTACTCGCCGGTAGTGGGGTAGCACCAGCGCTCTGAATAAGTACTTTCGCTTTATTTTCTTCCTGCCGGAGCGACGCCCGGAACGATCAGGATCGGACGTTCCTGATGGTGGCTGAGCCATGCCGCCACGGAGCCGTTCAGCGCGGCGGAGATGCGGTGGCCGATGCCGCGTTCGGGGGTCCCCACCACGATCATGGATGCGTTGGTGTCCGCGGCCAGCCTGCCGATCGCCCGGGCGGGATCCCCGGCCAGGGTGCGCAGCGTCCAGTCGATTCCCAGGGGAACGCAGAGTGCCTCAACAGCGGAACGCAGCTCCTGGGCGGTGGCCCGGATCCGGGCGTCGTCCGCGTCCGGGTGCAGGGACAGGCGGTGCGCGGACCGCGCCGGGTCCCACTCCACGAGGTAGCTGGCCTCGTCCACGTAGGCGCAGATCAAGGGCGCGGCGAGGGACTTCGCGAGGGATGCCGCCGTCTGCAGCACTTCCGGATACTGTCCCGGAACCACACCCACCACGAGGGGCGCAGGGCCGTGGGCGGAGTCGTCAGGCATACTTCATTCTGGCGCCGGGGTGCGGCCCTGAACAGGGGCTTACTTCCCGTCTGCCGGCCCGGGACGGTGCGGGCGCCGTTTGCCGCGGCCTCCCTTGAACAGCCCGGGGGTGGGGCCTACGGTTGAAGAACACAGGAGGAGGTGGCCGCCGTGGAGATCTACATGTGGTGGTTGGATCTGGATTTGGCGAGCAAGGAATGGCTTCGGGAAAACCTGCGGACCATTGAACTGCCCGAGGCCGTGCAGCGGGGAATCGCGGATGCCGGCGGGCCCGGTCCGGCTGAGCCGTCCGCCGCCGGCGCGGCCGTATTGACGGCCGCGGACTGGGACTTCATCGAGACGCAGTCGGAGTTCGTCGACTGAAAGATGCCACCGGCGCGGCAGCGCATGCCGGCGGACGCCGGGAGAAAACCGTTGCGGCCTTCGGGCGGGGATGGTTGCATGGACCCCATGGCTACTGCAGAGAGTTACGTCCTGGCGATCGGGACCAAGAAAGGCCTTTGGCTGGCGACCAGCCGGGACCGGAAGGACTGGTCGCTGTCCGGCCCGCATTTTCTGATGAGTGAGGTGCCCAGCATCGCCATCGATACCCGCGATGACAGGACCCGGATCCTGGTGGGGGTCCGCTCCGAGCACTGGGGCCCCACGGTTTTCCACTCAGATGATCTCGGCGGATCCTGGACCGAACCCGAAAACGGCGCCATCACGTTCCCCGACGGCACCGACGCCGCCCTGGAACGGATCTGGCAGATCTATCCCGACGCCGACTCCCGCCCGGGCGTCGTGTGGGCGGGCTGCGAACCGATCTCGGTCTGGAAATCCACCGACGGCGGCGAGCACTTTGAGCTCAACCGCGGCCTCTGGGACCATCCGCACCGCAGCGAATGGGGCGCAGGCTATGGCGGCGCTGCGGCGCACTCGATCGTCGTCGACCCCACGGGCGAGAAAGTCCACGTCGCCATGAGCACCGGAGGGGTCTACCGCTCGCTCGACGGCGGCGCCTCCTGGGAGCCGCGCAACAAGGGAATTTCCGCGTACTTCATGCCGGATCCCAACCCGGAATTCGGCCAGTGCGTCCACAAGATCGCGGCCGACGCCGCCGTCGACGGCCGCCTGTACGCGCAAAACCATCACGGCGTGTACCGCAGCGACGACGGCGCCGAATCGTGGGAGTCGATCGCCGAGGGGCTGCCGGCGGACTTCGGTTTTGTGATGCTGACGCATCCGCGCCGGGCCGGTACCGCCTGGGTGGTCCCGCTGAAGGCTGACGGCGAACGTATCCCGCCGGACGGGAAGCTGGCCGTGCACCGGACGGATGACGCCGGCGCCAACTGGAAACGGCTCGATGCCGGGCTGCCGGAAGCCGAGTACAACGCCGTGCTCCGTGATGCTGCCAGCGTCGACAGCGCGGAGCCTGCGGGCGTCTACTTCGGGACGCGCGGCGGCAGTGTCTAC
This sequence comes from Arthrobacter sp. 10T425, assembly GCF_056393985.1. Taxonomy (NCBI): domain Bacteria; kingdom Bacillati; phylum Actinomycetota; class Actinomycetes; order Micrococcales; family Micrococcaceae; genus Arthrobacter; species Arthrobacter sp. 10T425. The sequence continues at coordinate 145,698 of NZ_JBFTGZ010000010.1, forward strand.
GCCAGCGCTGACGAGGGAGAACACTTTACCGAGGTCGCCTCGCACCTGCCGGATGTGCTGTGCGTGCGGGCAGCCGTGGTCTCCACTGCCCTGCTCCCGGCGCAGGCGTGAAGGGGTAAAAAGCGCATGAACAGCGGCGAGATCAGCGGCGACGCCATGCCGGCAGACTCGGCGATCAGCGTGGTCCTGCCCAGCGTCCTCCAACCGCTCGCCGGCGGGCAGTCCATCCTGACTGCGCCCGCCGAGGCAGCGGTGACGGTGGAGTGGGTGCTGGATACGGTGACCGGGGGCTATCCGGCGCTGTCGCGGCGGTTGCGGGACGAGACCGGAAGTGTTCGCCGTTACGTGAATATATACGTCAACGGGAATGAAATCCGGCGGCTGCAGGGTCTGGTGACTGCCGTGGCGCCGGGCCAGGAGGTCCTCATCATCCAGTCGGTGGCCGGAGGCTGACGCCTCAGGCGACCCGCCAGACGCTGCATTCGTCGGCATTGATGGCCTTGCGCATGCCGGTGTGGCGGTCCATGATCCAGACGACGCCGATTCCGGGGGCCGTTTCCTGAACGCTGCCGCGGCGGATCACGACGTCATCGTAGTTCGGGCCCACCCGCAGGCGGGCCTCGATCTCGTCGCCGCGGTGCAGCTGGTCGAGCGCGCGGACGCGGGTTACATGGGCTTTCGCTTCCTTCAACATGGCGGGGCCTCCTGGACTGGAGTCGGTGCCTGCTCTTGCCGGCACTTCCAGTCTCCTGCGCCAATGTTGCGTCCGCGTTTCGGCACGGTAAGGGGCCGGTTAGATTTCGGGGGCGCAGCGGATACCGGCCACCATCAGGGCTGCGGGCGCCCTCAGGGGAGCTGGCGTTCGCCCGGGCGCTCGACCCGGAACCACCGGTACCCGTAGCGGTCCAGCGGGACTTCGAAGGCGCCGTCGTCGGAGAGCGGGATGTCCTCGCCGCCGAGCAGGTCCCGGAGCACGGCCCCGGCGTAAGACCGCCCCGCCGCGCCCTTCCCGTCCGGACCCGCCGGGCCGCCTTCCTCGCCCTCCGGCGGGACCACCGAGGCCGTCACAGACGCCGGTTCGGCGCCAAAATTGTGGGCGACCACTACTGTAGAGCCGTCCCACGTGCAACGGTGCAGCAACACCGCCGGTGAGGCCTGCTTGATGAGGGCAAACCTGCCCCAGCCGAGCTCGGGACATTCCCGGTACCGCTGGATCAGTGTCGCGATGAAGTTCCACAGCGAATCGGGATCCCGTTTCGCGGCCGCGGCGTTGATGCGCGCGGGCCCGTACGGTCCGTCCACGGGCTGGGCGACGAGGTCCCCCGGCGGGGCGGTCGAGAAGCCGCCATTTTCGGTGTGGTCCCACTGCATGGGGGAGCGGACGGCCGAGCGGCCCTTCGCGCGCAGATCTTCGCCCATCCCGATCTCTTCGCCGTAGAAGAGCACCGGGGTGCCCGGCAGCGAGAACATCAGGGAGTACACCATGCGGATCCTGGCCGGGTCGCCGCCGAGCATGGTGGGCAGCCGCCGCCGCAGTCCGCGGCCGTACATCTGCATGTCGGGATCCGGACCGAAGGCCGCGAAGACCTCCTCGCGTTCGGCATCGCTGAGCTTGTCCAGGGTGAGTTCATCGTGGTTCCGGACGAACATGGCCCATTGGTTGTCGGGATTGACCTTCGGACGGCTGCCGAGCGTCCGGGCCAGCGGCCGGGCGTCCTGCCGGGCCAGTGACAGGTACATGTTCTGCATGGAGAGGAAATCAAACTGCATGTTCAGCTCGTTGCCGGCAGGGCCGCCGAAGTACTTCAGCTGCTCTTTGTATGGAAGGTTGACCTCGCCCAGCAGCACCGCGCTGCCATGGCGGCGGTTGAGGAAGCTGCGCAGGGCGCTCAGGTACTGGTGTGGGTCGATTTTCGCGGCTTCATCCTTGGGCTCGCCGACCAGCTCCAGGAAGAAGGGCACCGCGTCCAGCCGGAAGCCGTCCAGGCCCAGCTGCAGCCAGAATCCCATTGACTTCGCAATCTCGTCCCGCACCTTGGCATTCATCACGTTCAGGTCCGGCTGGTGTTTGGCGAACATGTGCAGATACCACTCACCGGTGGCCTTGTCCTGGGTCCAGATGGACGTTTCCTCGCCGGGAAACACCACCTGGTCCGAGGTGTCCGGCGGCGTGTCCTTCCGCCAGACGTAGTAGTCGCGGTAGGGGTTGTCCACGGACTTGCGCGCCTGGACGAACCACGGGTGCCGGTCGGAGGTGTGGTTGATGACGAAGTCCGCGATCACCCGGATGCCGCGGTCGTTGGCCGTGCGGATGAATTCCACCAGGTCCCCCAGGGTTCCGAGCCGGGGATCCACGCCGTACATGTCGGTGACGTCGTAGCCGTCGTCGCGGTCCGGGGAAGGGTAGAAGGGCATGAGCCAGATGCACGTGATGCCGAGCGCGGCAAGATAGTCCACCCGTTGGATCAGTCCGCCGAAATCTCCGGTGCCGTCGCCGTCGCCGTCGATGAACGTCTCCGGATCCAGGCAGTAAATCACCGCGTTCTTCCACCAGAGGTCCGAGGTCTCGGCGATTCTCACAGCGCACCGTCCGTTCCGAACGGAGCCTGTCCCGCCGCCGGGCGGAGCTGGGGGAGGACGTGTTCGGCGAAGGTGTGGCCCTGCCGGGCGGACGACGGCTCAATATGGTCCGAGCACATGGCGGCATCGAAGCCGGCCTGCCCGGCCAGTTGAACGTCCTGCAGGAGGCGCCGGGGGCTGATCTGCTCATGCGAGGCGTGGAACCCGATGGTAGCCATCACCCATGTTTACCGCCGGGGCCGGGCCGTGTCGAGGAGCCCCCAGTTGAGGAGCCCCTCGCGAGGACCCACAGCGTGGGGCTGGCGGTCCTGGGTCCGCGGCGCAAGAATGGGCGCTATGCACCTGCCGTTGATGCCTCCCATTGCGCCCATGCTGGCCAAAGCGCTGCCGGCCCTGCCGTCGCCGGACGCCGGAACGGGCTGGCTCTTTGAGCCGAAATGGGACGGGTTCCGCTCCATCATCTTCCGTGACGGCGACGAGGTGGAGATCGGCAGCCGGAATGGCAAGCCGATGACGCGCTATTTCCCCGAGCTTGTCGAGGCGCTGAAGTCGGAGCTGCCGGAACGCTGCGTGGTGGACGGCGAGATCATCCTGGTGGCGGCCTCCGGGGACCGGCTGGATTTCGACGCGCTCCAGCAGCGCATCCATCCGGCCGCCAGCCGGGTGAAGCTGCTCGCGGAACAGACCCCGGCTCGCTTCGTGGCGTTCGACCTGCTGGCCCTCGGCGACGAGGATCTCACGGGCAAACCCTTCTCCGAGCGCCGCCGGCAGCTGGAGCGCGCACTGGCAGCCAGCGCGGCGCCGGTCCACCTCACGGCCGCGACCTCCGACCGGGACACGGCGCAGCGCTGGTTCCGGCAGTTCGAGGGCGCCGGACTGGACGGGATTGTGGCCAAGACGCTGGAGGGCAGCTACCAGCCGGACAAGCGCGTGATGGTCAAGGTCAAGCACGAACGGACGGCGGACTGCGTGCTCGCCGGATACCGCGTGCACACATCCGGTCCGGACCGGATCGGCTCGCTGCTCCTGGGGCTCTACGACGACGCCGGGGTGCTGGCGAACGTCGGCGTGGTGGGAGCTTTCCCGATGGCCCGGCGCGCGGAGCTGTTTGCCGAGCTGCAGGAGCTGGTCACCGGTTTTGACGGCCACCCCTGGGCCTGGGCCCGGCAGGAGGAGGGGGCGCGCACTCCGCGGAAGGCCGAGGGAAGCCGGTGGAGCGGCGGCAAAGACCTGTCCTTCACCCCGCTGCGGCCCGAGCGCGTGGTGGAAGTGAAGTATGACCATATGGAGGGCGAACGGTTCCGGCACACAGCCCAGTTCCTGCGCTGGCGTCCGGACCGTGATCCGCGCTCCTGCACCTATGACCAGCTGGAGGAACCGGTGAAGTTCGATCTCGCCGCGGTACTGGGCGCCGCCCGCTAACCGGTTAGCCCGCTGACCCGCTCAACGCATCAACGACTGCGGCCCGCCCCCAAAGGGACGGGCCGCCGTCGTGCGGTGCGGAAAAGCTGTGCTGAAGTGCGGTTGAGATCCGCTGCCGGTGCGGGGGCTACCGCTGGCCGAGCTGCTTGGTGGGGACCCGGAATGTTTCCTTGGCCGTCAGCGCCGCGACGGTGGCGATGAGGCAGATGATTGCGGTGAAGATGGAGATCTGGACCCAGCCACCGGGCTGGATGCCGCCCATGGCCGCCACGATCGCCGGGGCGAAGCCGGCCATCAGGAAGCCCAGCTGGGTGCCGATTGCGAGGCCGGAGAAGCGGACGTTGGTGCTGAACATCTCGGCGTAGAAGGAGGGCCAGACCGCGTTGGCCGCAGCGTAGCCGAAGGAGAAGAACGCGATTGCCGTAAGGAACATCAGCGCGACGTTGCCGGATTCGAGGCTCAACAGGAAGACCGGGGTCAGGGCTGCGCTGGACAGTGCGCCGTAGATGAAGACCGGCTTGCGGCCGATCTTGTCGGCGAGCATGCCGAAGAGCGGCTGGGTGCCCAGTGCCATGAAGTTGGCGCCGACGACGAGCCAGAGGGTGGTGGTGCCGTCCACGCCGGCGACGTTCTTGGCGTAGCTGATGGCCAGGGTGCCGAAGACGGTGGACACGGCGGCGATGAAGGCGCAGGCGATGACGCGGAGGACATCGCGCCAGTGGCTCTTGAGGAGGTCCGCGACGGGGAGCTTGGAGATCTGCTTGGTCTTCTGGGCCTCCTCAAACGCCGGCGGTTCGTGCAGGGTGCGGCGGATGAAGAACGCGATCAGCACAACCACGGCGCTGAGCCAGAACGGGATGCGCCAGCCGATCGTGTACTTGATGTCGTCAGGCAGAGCGAGGACCGGGATGAAGACGAGGGCGGCAAGGATCTGGCCGCCCTGGGTGCCGGTCAGGGTCCAGGAGGTGAAGAAGGAGCGGCGGTTGTCCGGGGCGTGCTCGAGCGTCATGGACGAGGCGCCGGCCTGCTCGCCGGCGGCGGAAAAGCCCTGGCAAAGACGCGCCAGCACCAGCAGGACAGGGGCCCACCAGCCGACCGTCTTGAAGTCCGGCAGGCAGCCGATGGCAAAGGTGGAGGCGCCCATCAGCAACAGCGTGAACATGAGGACCTTCCGGCGCCCTATCCTGTCACCGAAGTGGCCGAGGATAACGGCGCCGACCGGGCGGGCAATGTAGGCAAAGCCGAAGGTGGCGAACGACATGATCGCCGCGTTGGTGTCCGCATCGGGGAAGAAGACATGCGGGAAGATCAGCGCGGCTGCGGAACCGAAGATGAAGAAGTCGTAATACTCGACGGCGCTGCCCAGGAAGCTGGCAAGGGCCGCCTTCTTCGGCGTCCCTCCTGTGGTTATACCCGGCGTCGTGGACGGGACAGTGTGGCTCATGGTGTTCCTTTGGTGTGACGACGTTGTCGCGGATGGATCAGGAAGGTCTCGGCTGCCGCTTGCTTAAGTGTGGTGCAGCCGGAGGTCCGTGGAAAGACCCGGACTAGTAGCCACATGGTGGAAGCTACTTGTGCGATGTAGCAATCATGACTGTGAGCACAGTCACTTGTCAACAAAAATAATCACCATCTAGAAATAGCTCTCACTATGTGGGAACATCGATGCATGAGTGTGAATCAAACCACAGATGTTCCCGCCGCTTCCGGGTATCCGGCGGAAGCCCCTTCGAAGCCTGCCAAGGCCGCCAGGGAGGACTCGCGGACGGACATGGTGGGCAAGGCCCTGGGCCTGCTGGTCCTCCTGGGCGACGAGCCGCGGGGCGCCAGCGCCGCGGAGATCTCCCGCCGCGCGGATCTGCCGTTCAGTACCACCTACCGCCTGCTCGGCTCCCTGACGCGGGACGGCTTCGTTGACTACGAGCCGGACGGCCGCCGGTACCACCTGGGACTGAGGGTCTTCCAGCTTGGCCAGCGCGTCTCCAACCACCACGGCTTCGCGGGTACGGCGCTGCCCATCCTGCGGCGCGTGACCGAGGAAACGGGTGAGGCGACCATCCTCTCCGTGCGGGACGGCATCCACCACCTGACGGTGAACAAGGTGGACGGCCCGCAGACCTTCCGGGTCACGAGCGACCCCGGGCATCTAGGGGCACTTCATACCACCTCGGTGGGCAAGGCACTGGTGGCGTTCGCCGACGACGCCACCCGCGCCCAGCTCGTCGAGGAGCTGCCCCTGGAACCGCTGACGGCGCTCTCCATTACGGACCGCGAGGCTTTCCGGGCCGAAATCGAGCAGGTCCGGCGCCAGGGCTTCGCCACCATGGATGAGGAAAACGAACTCGGCATGCGCGCCGTCGCCGTCCCGGTTTTCAACGCCCAGGGGCACGCCTTCGCCTCGCTGGCCACGGCGGTCCCGGTCTTCCGCCTGAGCATGGAGGCTCTCGTGGCCCTCGTGCCGCTGCTGCAGGCGGCGGCCGCCGAGCTGTCGGCCCGGCTGCCCCAGCGGTGACGGCCGACCAGCCTGCGTCATGAAAGCCTGCGTCATGAAAGCGGGCGCCGAAACGAACCGGCGCCGTAATAATATGTTCGTCATTCGAACAACAGTGCAACATGTGAACAAAGTCTGTAATGTAATCCCTATCACCCGGCCCGCCGCGGACGCCGCAAGCGTCGCAGCCCGCCGAGTGCCGTTGTCAAAGGAGCAAACTGGATGAGCAATCGAGCAGAGTCCTTCCTCGTGGGCCTCGTGGGAGACGGCGTCATGCCCTCCCTCACGCCCTACATGCATGAACGCGAGGGCGACGTGCAGGGCCTCCGGTACCTCTACCGCCCCATCGACCTCACCGAACTCGGCCTGCCCGGCCGGGCCGTGGGGGAGTTGCTCTCCGGCGCCCGAAGCCTCGGGTTCAACGGATTGAACATCACGCACCCCTGCAAGCAGCTCGTGCTCGAGTACCTGGATGAGGTCTCCGCCGACGCCCGGCGCCTGGGCGCCGTCAACACCGTGGTGATCCGCGACGGCCGCTTCATCGGCCACAACACCGACTTCTCCGGCTTCGCCGCGGCGCTGGCCTCCGGGCTTCCCGGCGCCACCCTGGATCGCGTGGTGCAGCTGGGAGCCGGCGGCGCCGGCTCCGCCGTCGCCTACGCCCTGCTCACCGCGGGGGTCCGCGAGCTGGACCTCGTGGACACCGACGCGGCCCGGTCCGCCGCACGGGCGGCCGAGCTCGCCGGGTTCTTCCCGGACCGGACCGTCACCGCCCGGACGACGGCGGAGCTCCCGCAGCTCATGCCGCAGGCCGACGGCCTGGTGCACTGCACCCCGGTGGGCATGGCCGCCCATCCGGGGGTTCCGCTGGACATGTCCCTCGTGGAGTCCCGGCACTGGGTGGCCGACATCGTGTACCGGCCGATCGAAACCGAGCTCGTCCGCGAGGCGCGCGCCAAGGGCTGCGAGGTGCTCGACGGCGGCCGGATGGCCGTGGGCCAGGCGGCGGACGCCTTCCGGATCTTCACCGGGCGCCAGGCCGACGCCGACCGCATGCGCTCCCACTTCCTGGAACTTGTGGCCGCGGAAGAGGTGCCCGCCTGATGCGCACCGGGATCGCCACCGTCTGCCTCGCCGGCACCTTGCGGGAAAAAATGCAGGCCTGCGCCGTTGCCGGCTTCGACGGGATCGAGATCTTCGAACAGGATCTCGTGACGTCCCCGCTGAGCCCGGAGGACGTCCGGAAACTGGCCGCCGACCTCGGCCTGACCCTTGACCTCTACCAGCCCTTCCGGGACTTCGACAGCGTTCCCGAGGACCTGCTCGCCGCCAACCTGCGCCGCGCGGACGCCAAGTTCCGGCTCATGTCCCGCCTGGGCATGGACACCATGCTGCTCTGCTCCAACGTCGGCACCGCCACGATCGACGATGACGAGCTCCGCGCCGCACAGCTTTCCCGGCTCGCGGACCTCGCGGGTGACCACGGCGTCAAGGTCGCCTATGAGGCCCTGGCCTGGGGCAAGTACGTGAACGACTACGAGCACGCCCACCGGCTGGTTGGGATGGTGGACCACCCCAACCTGGGCACCTGCCTGGACTCTTTCCACATCCTCTCCCGGGACTGGGATACCGCGCCGATCGAGGCCTTCGACCCGGAGAAAATCTTCTTCGTCCAGGTCGCCGATGCCCCCAAGCTGTCCATGGACGTGCTGTCCTGGAGCCGGCACTACCGGGTGTTTCCAGGGGAGGGCCAGTTCGAACTCGCCAAGTTCATGGGCCACGTGGTCCGCGCGGGCTACACGGGACCGGTGTCGCTGGAAGTATTCAACGACGTCTTCCGCCAGGCCGACGTCGAACGCACCGCCGTCGACGCCATGCGGTCGCTGATCTGGCTCGAAGAGCAGAGCGCCGCCTGGCTCGAGGCAAACCCGGCGAATGCAGCAGACGGCATGGTCAGGGGGGCGGCCGGCCCGGTGTCCGGTGCCCGGCGCCGCTACCCCATGGAGCTTGCCACGCTTCCCCGCGTGGCCGAGCCCGCCGGCTTCAACTTCGCCGAGGTCCGGGCCGGTGACACCGCCGGACTGGAAACCCTGCTGGGCCAGCTGGGGTTTGCGTTCAACGGGCGGCATCGCACGAAGGATGTGCAATTGTGGACCATGGGCCACGCGCGCGTGATCATCAACGAAGAACCGGCAGCCATCGGCACGGCGACCGCTGCCGCCGGTACCGGCCAGCCGGCTCCCGCCGCCGCTGCCATCTCCGCCCTGGGCTTCGACGTCGACTCTCCCGTTATCGCCGCCGCCCGCGCCCAGCAGCTCAAGGCCCCCGCCGTTCCGCGCAAGAGCCAGGCCAACGAGGAAGTCTTCCAGGGCTTCGCCGCGCCGGACTCCACCGAAATCTTCCTCTGCCAGGGCAGCCCGGACGGCACCGCCGCGTGGACCCGGGAATTCGGCGACGGCCTGGACGTCGCCGCGGCGGACCCGGCAGAGCACCCGGGCGCGGTGATCGACCACGTGAACCTCGCGCAGCCGTGGCAGCACTTCGACGAGGCCGTGCTCTTCTACACCAGCGCCCTCGCACTGGAACCGCAGCCGTTCGCCGAGGTGGCCAGCCCCACCGGGCTGGTCCGGTCCCAGGTGGTGCTGACGCAGGACCGCGGCGTCCGCCTGGTGCTGAACCTGGCCCCGCTGATCCAGCAGGAAGGGACTGCCGGCACCGGCCACCGCCCCGGCTACCAGGAACACATCGCCTTCGCTGTCGATGACCTCGTGGCCACGGCCCGGGCCGCACGGGACCGCGGACTGGACTTCCTGCAGATCCCCGCGAACTACTACGAGGACCTCGACGCCCGGTTCGCTCTGGACCCGGAAATCCTGGCCACGCTCCGTGAGCTCAACCTGCTCTATGACCGCGACGCCGACGGCGAGTTCCTGCACTTCTACACCGCCACCGTGGGCAGCGTGTTCTTCGAAATGGTGGAGCGCCGCGGTGCCTACGACGGCTATGGCGCCCCGAACGCCCCGGTGCGGCACGCCGTCCAGTACGACCACCTGCACCAGCTGACCCGTACTTCCTGACCCCATCCGAACAACAAACACACCAACGAAAGGAGGCTGCTGTGCCTGAAGAAATCAACCTCGACGTCTTCAACGCCGACCCGATCACCGAGGACGTGTCCGACGAAGCCACGGAGGCCGCACCAAAGACGCATGCGCCCGCCGCCCATGCCTTGGATACTGCCGCGGAGTCGCAGGCGGACCTCAGCGCCGAGATGAAGGCGATCGGCGAAGCGTACGCGCAGGCCCTCAAAGGCGGAGCCCCGGCCGAAACCCAGCCGCGGCTCGACTACGCGCCGTACCGCAGCAGCGTCCTGCGCCACCCCACCAAGGATCTGCACCACGCGGATCCGGAAACCATCGAACTGTACTCGCCGGCGTTCGGGCACATGGACGTGCACGCGCTGGAAGCGGACCTGACCATCGCGCACAACGGCGAGCCGCTCGGCGAACGCATCGTGGTCTCCGGCCGGGTGCTCGACGGCGACGGACGCCCCGTCGCCGGCCAGCTTGTCGAAATCTGGCAGGCGAACTCCGCCGGCCGCTACATCCACAAGCGTGACCAGCACCCGGCACCGCTGGATCCCAACTTCACCGGCGTCGGCCGCTGCATCACGGGCGCGGACGGCTCCTACAGCTTCACCACCATCAAGCCCGGCGCCTACCCGTGGAAGAACCACCTCAATGCCTGGCGCCCGGCCCACATCCACTTCTCCCTGTTCGGGCAGGAGTTCACCCAGCGGATCGTCACCCAGATGTACTTCCCCGGTGACCAGCTGTTCCCGCTGGACCCGATCTACCAGTCGATCGTGGACCAGGATGCCCGCGACCGGCTCGTGGCCACCTACAACCACGACCAGACCAAGCCTGAATGGGCTCTGGCGTACAACTGGGACATCGTCCTGACCGGGTCCAAGCGGACCTGGACCGAAAACGAGGCATTGGGCGCAGGAGGCGATGAGAATGAATAGCAACGCCGTGGGTAAACTCACCCCGACACCGGGCCAGACCGTGGGGCCGTTCTATGGCTACGCCCTGCCCTTCGCCAAGGACCGCGAGCTCCTGGCTCCCGGATCCCCGGGTTCCATCCGGCTCCAGGGCACCGTCTATGACGGCGCCGGGCACCCGATCCCGGACGCGATCCTGGAGATCTGGCAGGCCGACGCGGACGGCAAGGTCCCGCACCGCACGGGCTCCCTGGTCCGGGACGGCTACACCTTCACCGGCTTCGGCCGCAGCGCTGTCGGCAACACCGGCGCCTTCACCTTCACCACGGTGAACCCCGGCCCCACCGAGGAGGGCGCGGCGCCGTTCATTGCCGTCGCCGTCTTTGCCCGGGGCCTGATGAACCGCCTGTTCACCCGCGTCTACCTGCCGGAAGACGAGGAAGCCCTGGCCAAGGATCCGCTGCTCAGCTCGCTTGACCCGGACCGGCGCCGGACCCTGATCGCACGCCGGGATCCCGACGGCGGACTGAACTGGGACATCCGCCTCCAGGGCGAGGGCGAGACCGTGTTCCTGGATTTCAGCGGCGCCGAGGGTGCCTCCAAGTGACCTTCTTCGAAACCGACGGCGACGCCGGCCTGCTCAGTCCCGTGTCGGCGTCGCCGTTCGTGGCGGCGCTGACCGGGGACCGTGCGGTGCTCGCCGCCATCCTCAAGGTCGAGGCCGCCTGGGCGGCGGTCCTGGACGAGGCTGGCCTGGCCCCGGCCGGCTCCGCCGCGGTGGTGGCCGCCGCCGCGGACGTGCAGCGGTACGACGTCGCGGACCTCGCCGTCCGGGCCCAAGGCGGCGGCAACCCCGTCATCCCGCTGCTCGCCGACCTCCGGGAGCAGGTCAGGAACCTGGACACCGCCGGACTCGGTGCCGTCCGCGCCGTTCACACCTCGCTGACCAGCCAGGACGTGCTCGACTCTGCCCTGATGGTGCTGGCCGCCGGGGCCATCCGCGAACTGCTCGCGGAGCTCCGGTCGGCAACGGCCGCCCTCGCCGGCCTCGCCGAAACCCACGGGCACACGCTTTGTGTGGCCCGCAGCCTGACCCAGCACTCGCTTCCCTACACCTTCGGGCTGCGGGCCGCGCAATGGTTCAGCGGGCTGGCCGCCGCGGCCGGCCGGCTCGAGGCCCTCGAACTGCCGGTACAGACCGGCGGCGCCGCCGGGACCCTGGCTTCCGGCACTGTACTTATTGACGGCACTGTACTTATTGACGGCGCTGTACTCACTGACGGCGCTGGGCCGGCCGCGGGGACGCTGTCCCCGTTTGACCTCGCCGACCGGCTGGCCGCCCGCCTGGGTCTCGCTCCCGTTCCTGCCCCCTGGCACAGCAACCGGCTGGCCGTGACCTCGCTCGGCGACGCGCTGGCGGCGGTGACCGACGCGGCCGGAAAGATGGCCGCAGACGTCCTGTTCCTGAGCCGGCCCGAAGTTGCCGAGATCGCGGAACCGCGCGTCGCGGGGCGCGGCGTGTCCTCGGCCATGCCGCAGAAGCAGAACCCCGTGCTCTCCGTGCTGATCCGCAGCGCCGCCCTGCAGGCCCCGGCACTGGCCGCACAGCTGCATCTCGCGGCCGCCAATTTCAACGACGAACGCCCCGACGGCGCCTGGCACAGCGAATGGGCGGCCCTGCGCCAGCTGCTGCGCCTGGCCCTCGGCGCCGCGGTGCAGCTGCGCGAACTGGCCGAAGGGATGGCGGTCTTCCCCGGAGCGATGCGCCGCAACCTCGAGCTCGGCGGCCCGCTGCTGCTTTCCGAAGCCGTCAACGCCGCCGTCGCACCGCTTTTGGACGGGACCGTTGTGGACGGGACCGGTGCCGGCCCGGGAGCCGCCCGGACCGGGAAACAGCGGCTGCAGGCCGTCGTGGACGAAACGCTCTTGGCCCCGGCTGCGGAGCAGGCGGACACCTACCGGGCACTGCTCCGCGCCGCTGTCCCGGAGGAGCTGCTCAGCGACGCCCGGCTTGAGGAACTTTTGAACCCGGCCAACTACCTCGGCCAGGCCGCTGAGATCTCCCGCCGCATCCTCGCGGCGTATCCGGAATACACCGGCCAGGCCGGCGCCCTCGCCCACCAAATCCAGAACGGAGCTTCCCGTGGCTAGACCCACCGTCAAAGCAGTCCTGCTGTCGCCCCAGCGCGAACTCGGCGACAAGCCCCTCCTCATCGTCGGGCCCTCGCTCGGAACATCCTCCCTGCTGTGGAGCCAGGCCGGCACGTTGCTGGGCGCCGACGTCGACGTCATCGCCTGGGACCTGCCGGGGCACGGCGTCTCGCCCGCGGCGGAGGAGACCTTCACGGTCGCCGACCTCGCGGATGCCGTAATCGGCCTGGTCGATTCGATCGCCCCGGGCGCGCGCTTCCACTACGCCGGGGTATCCCTCGGCGGCGCCACCGGACTGCAGCTTGGCATCAAGCACGGCGACCGGCTCAAGAGCCTCTCAGTGCAGTGTTCCGGCGCGAAGCTCGGCACTGCCGAGGGCTGGCTGGAGCGCGCAGAAACCGTGCGCACGCAGGGAACCCCGGTGATGATCCAGGGTTCCGCGCAGCGCTGGTTCGCGCCGGGCTTCATGGAGAGCCAGCCGGAGCTCAGCAGCCGGCTCCTGCACAGCCTCAGGGACGCCGACCGCTTCAGCTACGCCTTCTGCTGCGAGGCCCTGGCCGGCTTCGACGTGCGGGACCAGCTCGGCACCATCCGCGTTCCCACCCAGGTTGTGGCGGGCGCCCTGGACGACGTCGCCCCGCCGTCGATGGCCGGGGAAGTCGCCGCGGGCATCACCTCCGGCGGCGGCACTGCCACGGCCGTCAGCCTGGAGGGCGTGGCACACCTGGCGCCGTTCGAGGCGCCGGGTCACGTCGCCGAGCTGCTCAAGGGCCTCATCACCTGGACCGAGTCCCAGGGAGCGGGAGCATGACTCTCTCCGAAGCCGGCAGTGCTGAACTCCACGGGCCCGAACGCAACGGTGTGGTCCAGCCCGGCGCGACCAGCCAGGAGATCTACGACGGCGGCATGAAAGTCCGCCGCGAGGTCCTCGGCGCCGCGCACGTGGACCGCGCCAACGCCAACAAGGATTCCTTCACGGAGGACTTCCAGGACATGATCACCAGGATCGCCTGGGGCGGCATCTGGACCCGGCCCGGGATCAGCCGCCAGATGCGCTCAGCCGTCACCCTGACCGCCATGGTGGCCCACGGGCACTGGGAAGAACTGGCCATGCACATCCGCGCCGCCATCACCAACGGCCTGAGCCGGGACGAGATCAAGGAAATCCTGCTCCAGACCGCCATCTACTGCGGGGTCCCCTCCGCCAACACCGCGTTCAAGACCGCCCAGCAGGTCTTCCATTCCATGGACGACGCAGCCATGGACGAAGCAGAAACGGACAAGAACCCATGAATCAGGCATTTATCTATGACGCTGTGAGGACGCCGTTCGGGAAGTTCGGTTCCGGCCTCGCCGGGATCCGCCCGGATGACCTCGCCGCGCACGTGATCCGCGAATCCGTGAAGCGCGCCCCGGCCCTGGACGTCGAGCGGATCGATGAGGTGGTGTTCGGCAACGCGAACGGCGCCGGCGAGGAGAACCGCAACGTCGCCCGGATGGGCACCCTGCTGGCCGGGCTGCCCGTCTCGGTCCCGGGCACCACGGTCAACCGGCTCTGCGGCTCCTCCCTGGACGCGGCGATCATCGCCTCCCGCCAGATCAACACCGGCGACGCCGAGCTGATGCTGATCGGCGGCGCCGAATCGATGTCCCGGGCCCCGTGGGTGCTGCCCAAGACCGAGAAGCCCTACCCGGCCGGGGACCTGACCCTGGCCTCCACCACGCTGGGCTGGCGGCTGGTGAACCGGGCCATGCCGAAGGACTGGACCATCTCCCTGGGCGAGGCCACCGAACGGCTCCGGGAGAAGTACGGCGTGACCCGCGAGCAGCAGGACGAGTTCTCCGCCGCCTCCCACAACCTCGCCGCCGCGGCCTGGGACGAGGGGTTCTACGACAACCTCGTCGTCCCGGTCCCGGGCACGGACCTGGTCCGCGACGAGGGCATCCGTCCCGGGTCCTCGGCGGAGAAGCTCGCCGGGCTCAAGACCGTGTTCCGGACCGGGAACGGCACCGTCACGGCCGGGAACGCGTCCCCGCTCTCCGACGGCGCGTCCGCGGCGTGGCTGGGCAGTGAAAAGGCCGC